>USEW01000100.1 GCA_900553845.1 uncultured bacterium | reverse complement strand
ATTTCTGTGTGTTTCACTGCCTCACTAAAGGTTAAGACCTATTTTTTTTGACTATAATTAACCTTCTTTATTTCCACCATTTATAAACTCATTTTTGCATATTAATTAATAATAGTTATTATATTATGTTGCACTATTTAATTGTTAATTTTTATTAAGTAAAAACAAATACAAATAGCAATAAATTTAAAACAAAATACTTTATTTATTATATAGTGGAATTGAAGTATAGGTGTAGTGTATTATGTCAGTAAATTACACAGGATTAAACACAAATCAAAATTTTGCAAGTTCATATGACAACACAAATGACACAAAGCGATATGAGCGTGAACAAAAGCTTAACCAGATGAAGCAAAAGAGTGTCCAAAAAGTGGAAGATTATGAAAATACAAAACGTATAAAAAATTTATTTAAAAAACCTGCTTTTAAGTGGGCTGTTGGAATTGGAACATTTGCTGTTTTATGGTTAACAGGTAAAGGTATTGAAAATCATCTTGCTGGAAGTGGAAATGGTAAAAAAACATATTTAAGCTTTTTGGGTTCAATCGGAGATACAATATCAGACGGTTTGAAAAACGGTATTGATGGACTTGGTAAAAAATTCAAATGGTTTAAAAACTTAACTGATAATGTTTCTTCCGGATACTCCAATATGAAAACCAAGGTTACTAAATGGGCAAAAAATAATACGTTTTTTAGCTGTTTTGTTGACCCTGGCAAAGAAAGTCATGCTACATTTTCAATGGCAAAGAGCATGGAAGGTGGTGTTTCAAATCAATATATAAACGAACTTGCCGATGTATTTTTTAGAAATCCTATTGCCGGGAAAAGCGATGGTCGTGTTTTTTCCAAAAACGGTAAAGAATATTCAATAACAATGGAAAAACTTCAGGCTTGTTTAGATAAAGTTTGTCCCAACAAATATAGAAATCTTGAAGACTTAACTTCAAAAGCTGTCAATTGTGCAAATGGAGCTCGAGATGATTTTGAAGCCGTTATACGTGAAATATACAAATCACAAAATTTAAAAGGTAAGTGGTGTTATGGTTCAATGAATTATGGAAAAGGCGGACTTGAAAATTTAAAAAAAGCCGGCACATTACCTCAAAAATTAACCTGCTTATGGAATTCTGCTATGCAGACATTAACAGGAAGAAAATGTAATTTTGATACAGCAATTCATAAGTTAGATGTAATTCAAGGGCGTGATACAGTAGCAAAATCTAAATTAGGTAAAGGTCTTGCTAAAACTGGTTTATATGCAACAGAAGCTTTATTAAATAATACAGCAGGTTGGTTTGGTTCAATGGCACTGCAAGCTTACTTCTTAAGCAATGTAATTGAAGAAACAGCTACCGCTGATAAAGAAGACCGTAGTAAAGTGCTTGCTGAAAGTATTTTCCGTGAAATAGGTTCTTTAATGACCTTAGGATTTTCCATAAATGTAATAAACAAATTTGCTTCCCTTCGCGGCATTGGAATGTCACCAGCACAATTCCAGGCACTTCAAGACCAGACTAATTATATAAACAACACTGTTTTCAATGGAAAACATACAACAGCTTATGCAAGCAAATCTATTCAAAATGGCAAATGGAAAGTTGGTGGTGCAACGCTTGCAGAAGCACATAAAAATTTAAAGGAATTAAAAAAACTTGAAAAAGGCGCTTTAAAATGGTATCATTATCCAGCTAAAGCTATAGGACATATATGTCACTGGGGACGTGGACATGTAAAACCTGTTGAACAAGGATTTTTCGGTTGGATTAAAAAGATTTTCACTTATTCCATCCCAGGATTCATAGGAGGACTTGGACGCGGCATTGTAGGTACGTTTGTGATTGACGATAAGAAAACAAAAGTACTTGAATATATACCACATAAATTGTTCGGCAAGCCCAAAGATAGAACCGAAGTTGCTCAAAGAGATGCGATGATTGAACGTCAGCAAAGAATACAAGAAAATCAGGTTATTGTTCAAGAACTTGCCTCAAGATTAGCTCAACATCCTGACTTAAGACAATTTATTCTTAAAAACCCAGAACTACAGGAGGCAATAAATAAAGATATTTCATTGCTTGTTGATATGCTTGATGAAGCAGATGAAAAGAAAAAACAAGCTGAATTACAAAGACAAAAAAATAGAATTGAATCACTACAGAGAATAAGTTCATATACAAATCAAGGTGAAAATGGAATCTATGCTTGAATCAAATAATTTAAATTTATTAAACAACAACTTAAATAGCGAAATACAAACTCCCCAAAGGACTTATATGCCATCACCTTTTCCAAAAAGTTTTTTTGAAAATACAAAAAGTGATGAATATATAAAAACACCAATAAATGCCAAACCTATAAATGATAATCAGCATAATTATATTCCGTCGCCATACAGAAGCGTGAAAACCTATCAGGTTAACCCTCAAACCGAGTATGTATTGCAAAATGCTCAAATCGCAAATGCCAGGGCTATATCCCTTATGTCCAGAGGGTATTAAAACGTTTATTTACTTTATCTTTTATAATTTTAAACATTTTAATACTAGTTTTTTACATAATCAAATATCTGTTGTATTAATATGGCTTTCGTTATTAAATATAGTTATAATTAATATATAATGAAACGTTGGAGCTTTTATAGAAAAATGATAAAAAAATTTATTTATTTTGGAATAATTGTAATATTAACAATTTTGCTTATAAATTATTTTGGAACTAGAAATACGTTTCAATTTTCAAATAATGACTCAATTAATGCAAGCGAATTTGTAAATAATGCGCGGTACAATCCAAAACGTTTATATTTAAGCACATGGCGTTTAGTAAAATCAAAATATTATGACCCAACATTAAATCAACAAGACTGGTATCGTTGGAGAAGTCGATATATTGATAAAATAAAAACGCAGGAAGACGCATATGTAGCCATAAATACAATGCTTGCAAGTTTAAATGACCAATATTCAAGGTTTATGAGCGAAGATGAGTTTAAGTCCCAAAATGAAGAAATTGATGCAAAAATAACAGGTATTGGAGTTACAATTTCATCAATTTCAGGAAAAATTGTTATACTTGATGTTTTAAAAAATACACCGGCTAACAAAGCAGGTATAAAACCAGGCGATATACTTACAAAAGTCAACGGTAAGGATGTTCATGGACTTGATTTAGCAGATGTTTCTAAACTTATCCGCGGTCCAATAGGAAGTGTTGTGGGTGTCGAATTTATGCGTGATAAGAAGAAAATATCATATAATATTCAAAGACGTGAAATTGAAATACAAAGTGTTGAAAGTGAAATAATAAATAATGATATAGGTTATATAAAAATATCAAGTTTTATTGGATTAAATGTGGCTGAACATTTTTTGCAAGCTATTGAACAAACAAAAGATTCTAAAGGCTTAATAATTGATTTACGTGGTAATACAGGTGGATTATTGCCAAATGCATTGCTTATTGCCAGTTTATTTATTCCAAATGGTGAAATAGTATCTGTTGTCGATAGAAATGGTTCAATAATGCCACTAAATGCTCAAAGACAAACCTTAATTGTTGATAAACCAACTGTTATTTTGGTTGATGGAGCTACAGCAAGTGCTTCTGAAATATTATCTGGTGCCTTAAGCGATTATGGCATTGCAACTTTAGTTGGTCAAAAAACATATGGAAAAGGTATGATTCAAAAAATATATCCGCTTCCAAATAGAACTGGTTTAAACCTAACAATTGCAAAATATTTAACTCCTAAAGGAACTGATATTAATAAAGTCGGCATTGTACCTGATTATAAAATTGAATATACATATAAAGACCATCTTAATCATAAAGACCCACAACTTGAAAAAGCTAAAAGTATTTTAAATTTAAAATGCAAAACTTGCCTGGCTGTTCCATAAAAAAACAGGGTTGAATATTATTACTTTTATATGTTAAAATAAAGCTTATATGGTAGATGCTTTAAGTTTAACTAAAATTAAATTAATAATAAAAAATATAATATTGAGGCCTGATGTAACATTTATTCTTCAGGCCTTTATGTCGCTTGCACTTGTCATTGGTTTAATATATTTAAGTGCATATATTTATAAAAAGTTAACAAATTCTGTTTCAAAAAAAATTAATAACACAAAAGAAGATGTAATTAATAAAAACAAATTAAATATTATATCCTCATTACCTTTGGGAAGTAATAAAAGTTTGTATGTTGTTGAAGTTCGCGGAAAAACACTGCTTCTTGGTGTATGTGAAAATAACATATCTTTAATTAAAGAGTTGGGGCAAAATGAACCTATAATTGAGAATAAAAAACAAAATATTCAAAAAAATTTAAACAATCAGAATAAAGAAAATACTGAAGAACAAAATAATGCAGCAAATTCCCCATCAAAGGATGATTTAAATGAGCTTATCAGAATATGTAATAAGTATTTATAAATTAGAGGAACAGCATATTAATGGAAAAAAAAGTTAAAATTGGAAAAAAATTTATAGGTAGTAATGAACCTTGTTTTATAATAGCTGAAATAGGTATAAATCATAATGGGTCTGTTGAAATAGCAAAAAAAATGATAGATGTTGCTAAAACAACGGGATGTGATGCTGTTAAATTTCAAAAACGTACTATTGATGTTGTTTATACAAAAGAAGAACTTGATATGCCCCGTGAAAGCATTTTTGGCACAACAAACCGAGAGTTAAAAGAAGGTCTTGAATTAAATTTTGACCAATACTCTGAAATAGATAAATATTGTAAAGAACGGGATATCATATGGTTTGCTTCTTGTTGGGATGAAGCGTCAGTTGACTTTATTGAACAATATGAGGTTCCTTGCTATAAAATAGCATCTGCTTCATTAACTGATGATAATTTGCTAAAACATATAAAAAGTAAGGGAAAACCTATATTACTTTCAACAGGAATGACAAGCTTATCTCAAATTGACCATGCAATAAGCATTTTAAGTGAAGATAATTTGGTTTTATACCATACGACCTCCACTTATCCTACAGATTTAAATGAAATTAATTTAAATGTAATAAAAGAATTAAAAAAACGTTATAGTTGTCCTATTGGGTATTCAGGTCATGAACGTGGCGTAATGCCAAGTGTTTTAGCAGTAGCCTATGGTGCTTCAAGTATTGAGCGACATATTACTCTTGACAGAACAATGTTTGGCAGTGACCAGGTTGCAAGCCTTGAGCCTCAGGGATTGTATCGTCTTGTTCGTGACATTCGTCAGGTACCTATAGTTTCTGGTGATGGTGTAAAAAAAGTTTATGATTCTGAATTACCCATAATAAAAAAACTTCGCAGGAAAATTACAGTTAATGTCTAATGATTTAAAATTTAAAGATAAAATTAAATTAGTCATAACCGATTTTGACGGTATATTTACGGATGGTTCAATATACATTAGTGATGACGGACAAAATTCATACAAAAAAATATCGTATCAGGATATTATGGGAGTTTCAATACTTATAAAAAATAATATTGATTTTGCTATAATTTCTGGTGAAAAAAGTGGTGCAATTTCATACTTAAAAAATAAATTTCCAAAAATTGTCGTCCATGAAGGAATACGTGATAAGTTAACAGTTTTAAAAAGTATAATTAATGAATATAATATTAGTTTAGACAATGTTGTTTATATTGGTGATGATGTTAATGATATTGAATGTTTAAAATTTGTGAATAATAAATTTACAGTTAAAAATGCAAATTTTAAAGTCAAAAAAGTTGACAATATTCAAATCATTGAAAAAAATGAAAATGGAGTTGGTGCTTTTCGCCAGATGGTTGATGAGGTTATAATAAATAATGAAAAATTTTCTTAAAAACTTTTTAAATAATATAAGCAAGCTTGACAATTCGGTAAAGTTGTATGAAAATTCCTCAAATAAGGTTTTTTTACCTTCATACGCTTTTGTTAATTTAGGTATAGCATTAACAGAACTTGGTGAGTATAAAATGGCATATGAAACATTTAAAACATCATCAAATATGGCAAATGCTTGTCCAAATGCTCATATAAATTATGGCATATCAAATATCCAAGCTGGAAATTATGACGAAGCGATTAAAAATTTTTATGAGGCTATTGAAATTGACAAAAATAATCCAAAACCATATATATTGCTTGGATTTACAATGAGTGAAAAAAAAGATTATGATAAAGCATTTGAATTTTATGAAAAAGCAAAAAAAATTAATCCCAAAAATCCGCTTTTATATTTAAAATGGGGAATTACTTCATTACAAATGCAAAAACCTCAGGATGCTATTAGTTTTTTTAAATTATCATATCAATATGACAACGAAAATATTCCAGCACTTTTTTTATTAAGCGCCACACAAACAGAATTAGGTCTTTTTTTAGATGCATATCAAAATTTAAAAATACTTTTAAATATGTCGCCAAATCACTATGATGCAATAAATATTATTTCATATTGTGCTTTAAAAATAAAAAATTATGATGAAGCTATTTATTATGCAAATATGTTCCTAAAAGTTAACAAAAATATTCAAAGTTTCATAATAATAGCTGAAAGTTTATATGAACTTAATCAAATAGATGATTCATTAAATGTTTATGAAAAAGCGCTAAAAGAATTTGAAAATACTTTAGGAAATGAATTTTATGTTTCCTATTCAAAAGTTTTAATAAAAAATAAAAATTATGATGAAGCATATAATTATTTAAATAAAGTAATTGAAGAAAATAACAATTATGCTCCTGCATATTACTATTTAGCTTGTTTGCATATGGAAAAAGGTGAGTTAAGTGAAGCTTACTTATGTTTTGAAAAAGTTCATAATATAAATCCAAACGATATAAACACAACTATAAAT
>USEW01000099.1 GCA_900553845.1 uncultured bacterium | reverse complement strand
GAAATATTCGTATAAATATTTCAAACAGGCTCTAAAACATTAAAATTTGATTTAACAAGCTGCATCTTTTTTTCATATTTTACTACTTTTATTTCGTTGTCAACACATTTTGGGACATAAAAATTTTTACCATCTATATTTAATAAATCTGTTATATCTGTTTCGTATTTTAAAGGAAGATATATCATTATGTTTTTTGCATTTTTAAAATAATCAGTATTTTTTATATTATTAACAATTTTTTTTGAAATAATTTCTATATTTTGTTTTTTTCGAAAATTTAAACAACTTTTGCGAAGAATATCTTTTTCTTCTTGAATATCCATCTTTGATATTTCCTTTTTCTTTTGTTAAAATTAAAATGATATATATTAAATAATAAAACATAAAAATGCGTGAAAAGAATAAATTAATAAATCCTAAATTTGAAAAAAAGGGATATATTCAAATATATACGGGCAATGGAAAAGGAAAAACTACTGCAAGTCTTGGATTAACATTAAGAGCTTTGGGACGTAATTTTAAAGTTTTGATAATTATGTTTGCAAAAGGACAAGGAAATGACTATGGTGAAATTATCTCCTTTCGTAATCTAAACAACCATATTAAATCTAAATTAAAAATAATCCAAAGTGGATTAAATCGTATTGTTTATAAAAATAATGCAACTAAAGAAGATAAAAATGAAGCCTTATATGCTTGGGAATATGCTAAAAAATCTATTCAAGAAAATTGTTATGATTTAATTATTTTAGACGAACTAAATATTATAATCGATTTAGATTTTATTGAATTAAATGATGTATTAAATACTATAAAAAATAAACCAGAAGAATTAGAAATTGTAATTACAGGACGTAATGCAAAAAAAGAATTAATTGATATTGCACATCTTGTCTCTGAAATTAATCCAATAAAACACTATTGGGATATAGGTGTTGAAGGAAGAGAGGGAATTGAATATTAAATATGGAAAAAAAACAAATTTTATCTTACTTTTTTGAATTTTTAATCTGGTTATTTATTATAGGTTTTATTTTAGTTTTATCTGTTTTAGTCTATAATTTTAAAATTAAACAAAACACTCAGTATTATGTTTTTATGAAAGATGTAGACGGTCTAACAATTGGCTCGCCTGTAAAATTTATGGGAAAACAAATTGGATATATAAACAATTTAAGTGCTGCCGATTCAAATGTGTATGTTACTTTTTTGGTAAATAATGGAATAAAATTACCCCCAAATTCTTCAGTCACTGTGGAATTTTATGGAATAGCCGGGTCAAAATCGCTTGAAATAATGCCTCCTGAGTTCAAACCTGAAAATTATTGCAAAATGTTTGATATTAAACGAAATTACCGTATTTATAATTTTTATAACAACCAAATGAATTTGTCAGCTGCAACTTTAAAAATGTCAAATAATTCCCTAATGTTTTTAAAAGATAGTCAGATTAAATCCTATAAAAAACTTTTAAAAGATGAGCTTAATATGGCTAAATATATAATCCATCTTGAAAATATTAATATTATTGAAGATGAAATAATTAAATTTACAAAAAAACATCGAGAAAAAAGAAAAAATCATAAAAGTTAAAATACATTATATATAAAGTTATTTATAGGATTTAAAATATTGAAAATTTCATATTTTGCATTATCTTTATCAATATACTTTAAATCTGAACTATAAATAAGCCTTATTGTTTTTGGATTCTCATTTATATCCGTAATTATTACATCTATATTTTTATTTCTTTGAATTACTGTACTTGTATAAAAATTATAATAAGATGCATTAATAAATATGTGAAAAATTATTATTTTCAATCTGCTTTTCACACCCGTAACTATCAACCTGGCTTATTATATATTCTTCTTTTATTCCGTTAGACAAAAGAAGATTCTTATAATAAGTTAAATTTTTAAAATTATTTTGAAGCAGATATATCATATATGTACCCTCTTTTTTATTATCGTTTTTAGAAATTTTCTATGTAAATTTTTGTAAATATTACATTAAAAATATTATTATTTTGTTAATTTTTGTAATAAAAATTAACAAAATAGCAAATTTTATAGTTTAGAATTTTTTATAATAATATATATAAAAGAAGGTATTAAATATGAGTATACAAGTTTTAAACGGTGCAAATTATAAACCAGAATATCAATCAGTACGCCAAACAAACTTCAGTGGTTCAAATCCATTGCTTAGAAATAAACAAAAAATTGACGAATTTGAATTGGAAAGAAATCTTGATACAAAAGAAGGTAAGCTTGCCTTTCTTAAATACCATCTTAAAAAAGCAAAAAATTCACAAGGATTTATAGCACGCGGATTTAATAAATTAAAAGGTTTAACCGGAATTGGTTTAAGCAGCAAAAAGCTTGATGCTGAAATTGCTGCATTTATAAATGATGAAGTTCCTTTTGAAAAAGTATGTGAAGATATAACCAAATTTCAATATAACCAGAAAGAAGCAACTGAAATTTTAGTTGACACAGCAAGTGCAGCGATATCATTTACTGCCTCACATGCATTAACGAATTTTTCAGGATTTTCTTCATGTCTAAAACGAAAAAGTTGTGATAAGAAAATACTTTCAAATTTTATTTTAGGAGCAGTTTTAGGTGGTAGTTTTAAAGCTTGGACAAAACTGTTTGACTCATTTGGAGTAGAAAAATCTCAACGTAAAGAAAACCGTCACTTCTTTAAAGATATGCTTACTGGAAGTGTAGCAGGTGTAAGCGGTGCAATACCAGGATTAGTTGGCACACAGCCTATACCTATGATAGGTTCAGTTATGGCCGGTATGACTTTAAATAGTGGCATTCGTTATTTGACATTGCCGAAAGAAGATAAATCATTTGGTGATTTCTGCCGTCAACAAATTGAAAACCCGGGAATTAAACTATTTGCAACAGCAGCACTTGGAACACTTGCAGCTTGCAATTATAAAAATCTATCTGAATGGGAAAAAGTTGCTGAAAAAAGCAAAAAGAAAATAGAAGACTTAAAACCCTTTAGCTCAGAAGATATGCAAACTTCTTTTGAAACGCTTGCTGGCACAAAAGGTATCAATGTTTTTGATACTTCAAAAGAAAACTCTATTGGTTCAATCATACAAAAGTGTGAAACTGAGCATAAAAATGCTAGTGAAACATTAGCAATGTTAGAACAAAAAAATATGTTTTATCCAAAATATCTTCAAACATTGCCCAACAATTTTGCTGACACCAAAGCTGGCGAAACACTTTGTAAAGAACTTCCTATGTTACCCCAAATTATTGAACTTGTAAAAAGTGAATGCACAGGCGCAAGAACTGAACAAGATGCACAAATCCATATAAATGAACTATTTGGTGATGGAAAGTATACAATAATTAAACCAAAAGATAAAAATGGTAATGAATTAGAAGCAAAACCTTTAGGTGTTGGCTCAGTTGCTGAAACCTGGTTGGTCAAAGATAAAGATAACAAAGAATATGTTGTGAAAATGGTGAAACCAGGTGTTTCAAAAACTAATCTTGAAAAACACAAAAAAGACATTGAATCTCAGATAAAAGGAACAGATGATCAGGCTAATGCAAACAGAAAATGTCTTGAAAATCTTTTTAACACCTGGGAAAAAGAACTTGATTTAAAATCAGAATCAGAAGCTGCAATAACTCTAGCAAATGGAATAAAACATGCTCATGTAGTTAAACCAATTGAAACTTGCCAAGATGGAACAGCTTATGTAATGGAAAAAGCTCCGGGACAACTCTTTAGTGATTATTTAGCCTTTGAAGACCTAAAATCATCAATGGGTATTGATAATGGCAGTAATGTTAAAAGAAAAGCAAATATTATATCGTCTTATACAAATTTATATTTTGAACAAATTTTCTCGGTACCAAGAAAAGGTGAGAAAGTAATGCATGCTGATCCACATCCTGGCAATATATTTGTAAGTACAGATGACAAAGGACAAACTATATTTACATTTATTGACACCGGCAATGTTATAAGAATGTCAAATAAAGAAGCTGTTCAAAATTTATATGCTCATCTTAATTACTTTATAGGAAATACCGAAGGTATAGCAACAAACTTGTTAAAGGGTGCAAAATATCCTGAAGGTATAGATGAAAATAAAGCAATAAAAGAACTTAAACAAGAACTTGACAGCAAATTTTATAATGACCATACATATTTTGAAAAAGGAATAGAAAATATCTTTAGTTTATTTAATACAGTAGATACTATAGCTCAAAATTGGATGGAAAAGAATAAAATTATATCAAATCCTGATAATACTAATATGCATAAATCCGAATATACTTACTTGCAAAATTATGAAGCTTTGGAGGGCACAAATATTCATAATATAATTTGGAATACTTTAAGTGACACAAATAAAGATGAACCTATAAAAGATGAAATAAAAAAACAATTAATTCCTTTATATAAATCAGAATATGAACGCATTTTCAAAGAAATAAAGAATATAGGCAAACTTATAAACGAAAAATCCTCATTTGAATGTTTAAAATCAAAAGTTTTGTTTAATAAATATTTTGATACCATAAAAATATTAAATGCTATTAGTACGTGCGGCGATGATAATTTTGTTAAAAAAGCATTCAATGAATTAAATGAAAAGGTTAATGAAATTTATACAAATATTCACGCATATAATGAAGAAATAAAAGATAGTAAATCAAAAGAATTGGCTGAAAAATCTTACAATATGTTTTATAATACATTTTCTGAAATAAAAAAAGCGACAGATGTAAAAGATATTGAATACTATGGTAATAAAAAAGAAAACACAGATAATTTATATTTAGAAGGCTTATATGAGTTTAAGCCAGAATATCAAAAAACATTGGAAGAAATACAACAACAAAGCAATGAGTTGGATGATAAAAGACACAAAGAGAGAATTGAGGATACCAAAGATATGTTGGATGAACTTAATCATCCTATAGATATGGCTTTTAATAGGTTATCACCAACAATCAAGTCTATTTTTTCAAGTTATGTTTTCCATCCCTTTAACTCAACACATGAAGTTGTGCAGTTAAAAAAATACCTTGATAAAAATAAAGAACATGTAATAAATACTTTAAATCTTTTAATATATGGACCAAACTTAGGTAAAGATGCAAAAGAAAGAAAAAGAACATTTTAATTTTTTATCTTATTCATATTGACAAGCACATCAACAATACGTTTGGAAGCAAGACCATCACCATAAGGGTTTATGGCTTCTTTCATTCTCTTATATTCTTCTTTATCATCAAGTAATTTTTGAACGTTTTGAATAATATTGTCCTTATCAGTTCCAACTAGTTTGACGGTTCCATACTCAACAGCTTCGGGCCGCTCGGTTGTACTTCTTAAAACCAAAACAGGTTTACCCAAAGATGGCGCTTCTTCTTGAACACCGCCTGAATCTGTTAGTATTATATGAGATTCCTTCATCAAACTTGCAAATGGTGCATATTCAAGAGGTTCAATAAGTTTCACTCTTTCTACACCTTCTAAAATTTCAAATACCGGTTTTCTAACATTTGGATTTAAATGAACAGGATAAACAACTTGTATATCTTTATTTTCTTTAATAAGTTTTTTTATTGCATAACATATATTTTTTATAGGTTCTCCAAAATTTTCCCGCCTGTGAGAGGTAAGCAGGATTGTTTTTAAATTTTTGTCTAAATTCAAATAACTCAAATCAGCTTTATGATTTTTTACTGTATATAAAAGCGCATCGATAACAGTGTTACCGGTTTTATAAATATGAGTTTTGTCAATATTGGATTTAATTAGATTATTAACACTTGTATCAGTTGGTGCAAAATGATAAGTCGAAACACTATCAGCAAAAACACGATTTATTTCTTCAGGAAACGGATAATATTTATCAAAAGTTCTCAATCCCGCTTCAACATGTCCAACAGGAATTTGAGCATAAAAAGCACTCAATGATGCCGCCATTGATGTTGTTGTATCTCCATGAACCAATACAACATCAGGTTTTACTTCTTCAAACACATTTTTCATTTCAAGCAGCACTTTTGATGTTAAGTTCCATAAATTTTGATTTGGCTGCATTAAATTTAAATCGTAATCAGGTTTTATATTAAATAACTCAAGCACTTGGTCAAGCATTTGACGATGCTGGGCTGTTACACAAACGATATTTTCAAAAATGTCTTCGTGTTTAGCCAGCTCCAATACCAGAGGCGCCATTTTTATAGCCTCAGGTCGTGTGCCAAATACTGTTAAAACTTTTATTTTTTGCATATAATTATTTTACAATAAAAAAATAAAAATGGGAGTGTTTTTTATGAAACGGGCTATAATTATTGTTATTGATTCTTTGGGCATTGGTGCAATGCATGATTATGCTGAGTTTAATGATGTCAAAACCTGTAATACAATTTGCAACGTTGCAAATTATGTAAATGGCTTAAAAATGCCAAATTTTGAACGTTTTGGACTTGGTAATCTTACAGAAATAAATGGTATAAATAAAATAGAAAATCCAATTGCAAGTTGCGGCATTATGAAAGAAAAATCAAAAGGCAAATGCACAACAACAGGTCATTGGGAAATGGCCGGACTTATTATAGATAAACCTTTTAAGACATATCCAAATGGTTTTGATGAGTTTATTATTAATGAATTTATAAAACAAACTAATTGTGGCGGCATTTTAGGAAATTATCCTTCATCAGGAACTAAAATTATTGAAGATTTAAATAACGAACACCAAAAAACCAAATATCCAATTATTTATACAAGTGCAGACAGTGTTTTTCAAATTGCAGTTGACATTGATATTACACCTATTGAAACTTTATATGATTGGTGTCAAATTGCAAGAAATATACTCGTTGATAAATATAATGTTTCC
>USEW01000098.1 GCA_900553845.1 uncultured bacterium | reverse complement strand
ATTTAAAAAAACTTTACAAAAAATTATAATAAAGAGTTTATCTTTTATTTTTCTGATATAATATTACTTCATAAGGAGTATAAATAGGTGGGAATAGTGGAAAATTTAATCCTAAATATAAAGAAAAATAATCTTGATGATTTATTTTTAAACTTAAGTGAAAATCCAAGCGGTCTTGAGAATAAAAATTTCCGTATTATATTATCAACAATATATGAGCTTATTGAAGAAGAATATTCACAGACCTTTGATAATATTAATACTCCTTTTAGAAATACAGACTTTTATTTTTTAAATGAAAACAACAAAAAAACCGAATTATTTGTAACACCTAAGACTAATTTTGAATTCTATTTAAAAAATAAAGGTTCAATGTATCGTTTAAAAAGCGAGTTTATAGACATTGAAGGTCTCGGTCAAAAAGAAGGCTATAAAGTTCCGCTTGAAATGATTTGGGAGTATTTTTGTTCGTTTAACGAATATCTAGATTTAGATTATACAACACAATCCTTCAAATTAATGAATGTTTTGTCTCAATTGGGAAACAAGCTTATAGAAAAACTCTATTTCATTCCCAAAGTATACGAAGACAACAATTTTTTTTCTATAAGATATCAGATACTTAAAGAAAATAAAGACGTTTCAAACCTTATAAATCAGGTAATTAGTCTTGATTGGAAGCCTTACCTAAAAGATAACAATCTAATAATTAGTTTGTTAAATAATTATGTAAATGCACAAATATTTAAATTTTTAAATTCAAAATCCCAAAAATTTACTCGTTATAAAAATGCTATTTATTTTATAAAGCCTCTTGAACGCAAAAAAATGGTATCATCACATAATCTTGCCAAGCTTATAGATGGATGGCTTGATGAAATCTATATTGGCAAGTATGATATTGTTCCAAAATTTGAAGTTAAAAAAATTGATACAGATAATTTTGTCTTTCATATTTATGTAATTGATAAAAAAACAGGCAAAAAAATGCTTTTAAAAGATATTGATAAAGAAGATAGTATTTTTAACAATGATGCTTTATACGTACGTTCCATAATTGAAAAACAGATGGATTATATAAAAAAACAGTCAGATCTATTATGCGAGATAATTGAAAATGACAACAATAATCTAACTCTAAATGATGTTTATAAATTGATTACACATAATAATTATAATCTTCAAAAGGCTAATATCGAGCTTGTTTTACCAAATGAGTTTGATAATATTATAATTCCACGTATCTCAATATCAAGTCAGATTAAAGAAAAACGCGAAAAAGATTTATACGAATTTATGACAAATCCAAACGGCGGCACTATACATATAAGTGAAATTTTAAAATTTCAAACTTATGTAAATATAGGTGATGAAAAGTTGACACTTGAAGAATTTCAGAGTTTAACCCAGGATAAATCAGGTTTAATTGAATATAAAGGTATGTATGTTTTAATTGATGAAAAAGATCGAAATGATATTATTAACAAAATAAACAATATTGATATTGAAGAAAAAGAATTTACAAACCTTGAACTTATAAACCTGGCTTACAGCGGTCAAATTCAAGATATTGAATTTGATTACGACGAAGCATTCATGAAAATAGTTAATGATATAAATAGACATGAAGAAGTGGATGTTCCCAGCTGTTTAAAAGGAATTTTAAGAAAATATCAGGAAAACGGATTTAAATGGCTTTATACAAATTCAATAAAAGGTTTTGGTTCTTGTATTGCTGATGATATGGGGTTGGGTAAAACTATTCAGGTTATAAGCCTTATTTTAAAAATGAAAGAAATGAAAAAACTTAAAGGTCAGGTTCTTATTGTTTGTCCGACGACTTTAGTTGGTAATTGGGTTAAAGAGCTTAATATGTTTGGAAAATCATTAAAAACGTTAATTTACCATGGCCCCGAGCGCAAACTTGATACACAAGCTGATGTTATTATAACAACATTCGCTATCTTACGTATTGATTTTGATGAATTTAAGAAGAAAAAATGGGGAATGTTGATTGTTGATGAAGCTCAAAATATTAAAAATCCCGAAACATCGCAAGCTGTTGCATTAAAATCATTAAAGTCAGATTATCGTGTTGCAATGACTGGTACTCCTGTTGAAAATAGATTGACTGAGTTATGGAGTATTTTTGATTTTATAAATAAAGGTTATTTAGGTACATTAAAAGAATTTCAAAGATCATATGCCATACCTATTGAAAAATTTAGAGAAACAAAACGGGCTCAAAAATTAAAATTGTGTGTTTCACCTTTTGTATTAAGACGATTAAAAACGGATAAATCTATAATTAATGATTTGCCTGAAAAAGTTGTTATCGACGATTACTGTTATTTAACTAAAGCTCAAACAATTTTATATAACAGGGTTCTTGAAGAAATTATGGGAGAAATTTCAAAATTAAATGGTATAAGCCGTAGGGGAATGATTTTTAAGCTTATTACAACACTAAAACAAATATGCAATCATCCTTATCATTATCTAAAATCCGGAAGTATGTCCTTTGAAAATTCTGGTAAATCCCAAAAATTGATGGATCTTTTGTCGAAAATAACCGAAAATGATGAAAAAGCTGTTATATTTACTCAGTATAAGGAAATGGGTGCTATTTTATCTAATATGATTTTAAATGAGCTTAATATGGAACCTTTATTTTTCCATGGGTCTTTAAGCCGGCTTGAACGAGAAAAAATGATTGATTCATATCAAAATGATTATAACAAAAAATTAATGATATTGTCCTTAAAAGCAGGCGGAACCGGATTAAACCTTACTGCTGCAACAAACGTTATTCACTATGACTTATGGTGGAATCCCGCTGTTGAAGACCAGGCAACGGATAGAGCATATCGAATAGGTCAGGATAAAAATGTAATGGTGCATAGACTTATTACTTTAGGTACTTTTGAAGAAAAAATTGATGAAATTATTAAATCAAAACAAAAACTTGCAGATATGGCAGTCTTTGAAGGTGAAAAAATGATAACTGAATTATCAGATAAAGAAATTATGGAAATATTCAGTTTAAGTGCATAAGTTATGTAAATGAATATTAAAAAACATACAAAAAAGAGCAATTTTTTCACCTGTATTTTTTTTATACAATTAGTAAAAGTCAATATAAAGGTAAGTATAAAGTATGTTAGCTACAATATCAACAGTCGCAGCAGTTAATGCTATTGATAAAAAACAAAAAAAAGATAATAAACCATCATTTTTTGATAAAAAAATAACTAAAGTTCTCGCATCAGCTATTTGTCCAGGAGCAGGACAATTCTTAGACGGAAGAACATATGCTGGAAAGTGTCATTTCGGAATAACTCTTACATTAGCTCTTATTAGAATGATCTGTTTTCTTATAGCAGGTGATTTATTCTCTATAAAAGGTACAACAAATAAAAAAATATTACCAATTTTATATATTATAAACAAATTAACTAAATTTGGCGCAGCAGGCATGCAAATTTATAGTTCTTTAGAAGCTTTGTTTTTAAGCAAAGATGTTCAGGTTTAGTTATGATTGTTCCAACATAGCTTTTTTTGTATTATAGAATTCCACAAAATTGTCATTCAATATAGATTCTCTCATCTCCTCCATAAATTTAACTAAAAAGCGTGTGTTATGAATTGAAAGTAAAGTTGCTGCTGTTGATTCATTCATACGGAAAAGGTGTCTAATATATGCTTTTGAATGGTTTTGGCAAGCATAACAATCACAATTTTCATCAAGAGGAGAATTATCATATTCAAATTCTTTATTTTTAATAATTTTACGTCCATATGAGGTAAAAAATGAGCCATGGCGGGCATTTCGTGTTGGCAATACACAATCAAACATATCAACACCATATTTTACACCTTCAAGTAAATCAATTGGAGTTCCAACTCCCATTAAATAACGCGGTTTATTATTTGGTAGCAAAGGTGCAGTAAATTCAACAAGGTGATTTTTAATGTCTGTTGGCTCACCAACAGACACTCCGCCAATAGCATAACCAACTGCATCAGGAAAATTCCTTGTTATATAACTAGCGCTTTCAATTCTTAGTTCATCATTAAAGGCACCTTGAATTATCGGGAATAGAGCCTGGTCATCTTTTTTATGGGCATCAAAGCAGCGTTCAAGCCATCTATGCGTTCTATCCATAGATTTTTTAGCTTCTTCATATGAACAAGGATAAGGTGCACACTCATCAAATGCCATAGCAATATCAGGCGCAAGTGCCATTTGTATTTCCATTGATACTTCAGGATTTATAAAATATGTAGTTCCACTTTTGGGATCTTTAAATTTTACACCATCTTCTGTAATTTGACGTGTTTTTGCTAAGCTAAATACTTGAAAACCACCTGAATCTGTCAATATTGGTTTGTTCCAATTCATCCATTTATGCAGCCCGCCAAATTGTTTAATTATATTATGACCGGGACGCAAAAATAAGTGATATGAATTTGATAAAATAATTTGTGCATTTGTATTGTATAGCTGGTCATTTGTCAGTGTTTTAACAACACTATTTGTGCCAACAGGCATAAAAACAGGTGTTTTTATTTCTCCATGAGGAGTTTTAAAAACACAAGCTTTAGCTTTTGTCTTCTTACATTCTTTTATAACTTCAAATTTATAATAATCACTTTTACTCATTGTCACATTTCATAATTTCGATAATGTTTTGCCAGTCATATAATTCATCATCATTAAACCAAATTTCAATCTCTCGTTTTGCACTTTCAGGCGAATCTGATCCATGGATAACATTTGCTTCCTTACGAATTGCAAAATCACAACGTATAGTTCCAGGTTCAGCTTCATCAGGTCTTGTTGCACCCATTATATGACGAATACCTGAAATAGCATTTTCCCCTTCAAAGACCATTGCTATTATAGGTGCTGAGGTCAAATAGTTTATTAATCTTTGAAAGAAAGGTTTGCCAACATGCTCGGCATAATGCTTATGAGCAAGTTCAACACTTGGTTTAAGCATTTTCATGCCAATAATTTTGTAACCTTTATTTTCAAGTCTTTCAATAATTTTACCAATTAACCCACGTTTTACACCATCAGGTTTTATTGCAACAAATGTTCTCTCTATCATAATTAAAACTCTTTAAATAAAATACGAAACTAATATCTTATATTAAACCATATTTTTGTATTTTGGGCAATATAATTATTTATTATACAATGCTTTCATATCTTTAATCGTGAACTGTCTGTCTCTTGAAAGCTCACTTTTATTTGTTGTAAAATAACAGTTTCCATTTTCAAAGAAAAATCTTGCTCTATCCTCACTTGTATCATTGTTGTTTACCTCGTTAATGATTTTTTTAAGTGTATTTTTACCAGAATCATCTCCTCCTTCATTACAATTATAGTTAATTAATGACAATGTTACCAATTGCGGATATTTCGATAGACTTATTCCTGTATGAACTTTATTATTGTTTTCATCTTTATAGTATAAATTGCCAGCTATATCGATTTCATAAAGCTGATCTACAGGCAGATTTAATACATCAAGCGCATTCTTAACATCATCACCAAGTATACTACCATTAAATATTGATCGGGTTAGGAATAAATTACTTTTAACTGTTTCACTATCGGTAACAAAATACTTTTCTGATTCAAAATGTTGCATTGGCTCTATTATAGTTTGTGAATTTTGAATAATTTTATCTGTTATATTATTATGCGCATACTGTTTTGAAATATCTCTATCAAGAACAATAAAATGTCGCATTTTACCACATATATCTTTTTCTGTTGTATATATCATTCTTTTTTGCCCAAGAACTTTCACGACTGAGAAACCAGCTTTTGAACTATCAGGTTTTACAAAGTTTTTGACAACGTTATCTGTTAATTCCATTGCATATAACGGTTTTTCTTTACTTTTATTTAAACATATAAGAGAATCCGGGATTATTTGATTACAAGCTATAGCTTTACTTAAACTTCGTATTCCAAGTGGTTTGAACTTTAAAATATTAGGAAGTATATATTGGGTTTGTGTGTATAAAGTTTTAGCTTTATTTGTGTTTGGAATATTTATTGTTAAATCTTTTTCAAATAAAGCTCTTTTTGCAACTTTAAGAGTTATTGTATCCCGAATATTTCCATCAAAAATTGGTTGAATATCTTTTTTAGATTGGGGTAAAGATGGTTCATTGAAAGTTTCGTACGTATTATTTGAAACATCAGCAACACCGCTTAAAGGACTTTCATCGTACAAGGATGAATTTGGAGTCTGTTTTTCCATTTCTTTAAAATGTTCCACTATTGCTTTCTCAACATCATCAATATAATAGACGCTATTGTTCTTGTCAATCTCTTCTCTGACAGGTTTAAGATTTAAAGATTCAATTGCTTTTATTTTACTATCTAATTCCTGTATTTTTTCAGGAAAGCTAGTTTTAGTAGCGATTAAAGTTTCTATTGCCTTATCATACTTTTTTGCCGCTTTCAAAAAATAAACTTTTTGTAATAGTACTTCATATTTTTCATCAGGATGAACTGTATAAGATAAAGCTTTATCGCAAAATTCAGCTAATCTTTCACTTT
The DNA here is from genome assembly GCA_900553845.1 of uncultured bacterium. Classification (GTDB taxonomy): domain Bacteria; phylum Cyanobacteriota; class Vampirovibrionia; order Gastranaerophilales; family Gastranaerophilaceae; genus UMGS1477. The sequence continues at coordinate 471 of USEW01000098.1, read as the reverse complement.
TTTCTAAAAAAGAACTATAATTATTTTCAACAAGCTGTTGTGATATTTTTAAAAGAAATATATAATTATTTATCATTCTTTCTTGTGTATAATACTCATTTTTTGTATCAGATGCTATAATCTCACCAATACTACAATTTGCACTATATGCATTTCTAAGGAGCAATATTTTGTCTTCTTTATTAACTATACTTTCAGCAGCCTCAATACATGCTTTAGAACATATAGAATGTAGCAAAACTTGTTTTTTAAGTGAATGTATATTTTGTTCTCTTATTATGGTCTTTACAACATCGGTTAAATCAATTGATGTATCTTGGAACATTCTATTTTTGATAAATTTTACAGTTTTTAGCAAATTTTCATCTGTTAAAGGCGATGTTTTTCGTAAATTATCATTTTCATCTGAACGGGCAATAATAAGAAGCGCATTTTTTATTTCCAATTTTGGTTCAGTATAAGTTTTTTTCA
>USEW01000097.1 GCA_900553845.1 uncultured bacterium | reverse complement strand
TTGGACTTCAAGGCAAAAAACAACCAAAAGTCATTCCACGCTGGTGGATGAAAACAAAAGATAAACACACGGTAGTCCGTCATATAAAACCTAAAACAAAAAAACTTGAAGGAAAAAGGTACAGTTGGACTTCAAGGCAAAAAACAACCAAAAGTCATTCCACGCTGGTGGATGAAAACAAAAGATAAACACACGGTAGTCCGTCATATAAAAAGGAAAAGAATGAAAACTAATGAACTAAAAGTTAATATCTTAAATGCAACTTGTATGCAGGAGCGAACAATTATATTTGATATATTCATAATTATTTTATATATTATGCCCTCCGGGCGGGGCAGCTTTTACGCAAAAGCTGCACAAAACCTCAACCCGACTTGTCGCTCGTATTCTCACAACGCTCGACTCAAAGCCAGCGTAATTCGTGCACTGCATGCGCTCAAACAGACTTGGCTTTGCCGCTGTCTTGCGTGTGATAATTACTCGCGCCTGCATATGGGTTGCAAATGTTGAGTTTATTCCACGTTGGTGGAAGAAGATAAAAAGTAAACACACGGTAGTCCGTCATATAAAAAGGAAAAAACATTGAGTAATATTACAACACAAATATCGCTAACAAATCATTCGGTGAGTATGGAAAATGCTGCGGTTAACGAAATATCAAAACTTAAATCACAAAAAGAGCAGCTAAAAAAAGTAAGTGAGGAATTTGAAAGCTTATTTATATCAAAAATGTTGGAGGTTATGGATAAAACGGTAGAACGTGATGAGGGTGCTTTTGGTTTGGGCGGAGGCGATTATTTAAAGAATTTTAAATCATACTTTCATATGGAACTTGGACGTGAAATGGCCTCAAATGATAGAACAAGTTTCGGATTTGCAAAACAAATTTATCAACAAATGGAAAAATATGTCAAAGATGATAAAACTGGAGAAATTATTTAGGGATATTTAAATAGAGGATTTGAAAATATGGGTATTCAATCAGTTCAAAATAATCAGGGTGTAAACCTTTTACAATATATAAGCGCAAAAAATGCATTTCAAAATATAAATACAGATAAAAAAAATGATAATAGTGTTGATATAAATAAGAATAAAAAAATTGAAAACACTTTTGACGACAAAAATATGGCTGCAAAAATTAACACACAGGAAGTCAAAAACTATGCTTCCCAAATGAATGAAACTCTGACTGATGAAGATATTAAATATGGTCTAGTTTATGGAAGAAGTGTTATTGCTGATTATATAGCTTAAGAGAAAATGAAAGAAATAGTTATGATAGAAAAGCTAAACGAAATAAATGATATTATTCAGAAACAAATAGACGTTTATAAAAATATTAAAGATTTGTATAATGAAAAACGCAATATCCTTATTGCGGGGGATTTAACTTTGCTTGAAAAAATGGATAATGAAATTATAGTAAAATCAAATGAGGTAAATAAATACGAATTAAGACGTCAAATATTGTGCAACGAGTTGGGAATAGGTCAAAATAATGGTAATTTAAGTGAAATTATAACTTATGCAAAAAATAATAATTATGATGCACATAATTTTGTCAAAATGAAAGAAATTATAAATAATTTAGTTGATGAAATAAAAGAGCTAGATAAAATAAACCATGCATTGATATCAAAAACAAGTGAAATAATAGATAGTACAATAAAAATAATAACAAATAATGCAATTATAAATACATGTGAATATAGCAATACTGGTAAAAAGCTAGAAAATACGGGGCTTGAATTATCATCAATAGTTGAAGAAGGATAAAAAGGAAACAAAAAGTAAACACACGGTAGTCCGTTATGTAAAACCTAAAACAAAGAACTTGAAGTAAAATGAAACAGTTGGAATTCAAGGCTTGAAGCGGGTGAAATGCGTAAAAAAAAGGAAAAGAAAAAATGTCATTATCAGCAAGTATGAATATAGGATTGGGTGCATTAAACGTAAACCAGGCAGCTATAAATGTTGTATCAAACAATATAGCGAATATGAATACTGAGGGTTATTCTAAACAACGTGCAGAGTTGGAGAATCTTAAAGGTTATAGCGCAATAGCAAATTCAGCTGGTAAAAGTAATTATATTGGCAATGGAGTTTCAATAGCTAAAATTTCAACATATCGTGATATATATATGGATAGAAATTTTAGAAGTGAAAATACGCAATATAAGTTAAATGAAACATTATATGAATATGCAAGCAATATTGAGACTATAATGAACGAATATGAAGATGGCGGTATAAAAAGTGCATTGGAAAAATTTTATGATGCTGCCCAAAGTCTTGCATCCGACCCTTCAAATAGTGTCTATAGAACTAATTTTGCAACGCAGGCTCAAAATGTTGGTAATGTTTTTAATAAACTTTATTCAAGTTTAAGCGAGAAAAGAGCGGAAATAGTAGGTGACGTAAATGACCCGGGTAGTCTAGATTCTTCAATGGTTGGTATTTCAGTCGATGAAGTTAATGAAAAATTGCAGTCATTAGCTGATTTAAACTATAAAATAATAATAGCAGAAGCAAAAGGCAACGGTTCAGCATCGTTGCGGGATGAACGAAGTCGTTTGCTTGATGAAATTTCAAGTCAAATACCAGTTACTGTAACTGAAAATTCAAATGGAACAGTTAATCTTTATCTGAATGATATGCGTTTGGTTAAAGGTGCAAAACTTGAATGTACTTTAGAAGCTACGGTTGGTGATGAAGCTACACCGGCTATTATAAACGTGCTTGATGAAGAAGGTAATATAAAATTTGCCAATGTAAATGATAAAATTGATAGTGGTCAAATTGGGGCATATTTAGAAATGGGCTCAAGCGAACCAAATACGTTATCATATTCAAATGTAATCTCACAATTAAACCAGCTTGCTTCTGGATTTGCAAATGACTTAAATTCAATACAAAAATATTCAAATGGCGACATAAAGGCAATGAAAATAGAAGTTGATGCTCAAACAGGTGAGTTAAAACTTGCTGAATCGACTGAAGACTTATTTGTATCAAGTGATGGAAAACCGATTGACGCATCAAATATTAAGATTAATGATGCTATTTTATCAAATCCTAACGAAATAGCCGCCTCACGTGTTGACATAACAAATTATGACGAATTTGAAGTTGGTAATAGCGACAATATAAAACTTATGATAGAAGCTCGAGATACAAATAATGCAGACTTAAACAATACAAGTGTTGATAAATTTTTAACATCCATTGTTTCAAATATAGGAACTAAAACCTCAAATATAAAATCCAATTATGAAGTAAGTCAAGGTACAAAGACGGTTGTTGAAAATGAACGCCAAAATAAAATTGGTGTAAATTTAGATGAAGAGTTAATGGATTTAGTAAAATATCAAATGGGTTATCAAGCAGCTTCAAGAATATTTAACATTACATCCGAACTTATGATGACGTTAGTTAATTTAGGAAAGTAAGCAAAATAAAGGAACTGTTTTTATTATGTTAACACGAGTTACAAATATAGGTCAAAATAATAATACTTTAAACCGTCTTACTTTATCACAAAATAAGTATCTTGAAGTTCAAAACCAGTTGATGAGCGGTTATTCAGTATCAAAACCATCAGATGATGCATTAAACACAGGAAGAATATTAAATTTAAGTCGTGAGTTAAATGATATTGTGTCATATAGACGAAATATATCAACAGCTCAAGGAGAAATTGATACATCGGAAGGTGTATTAAAAGAACTAGGTGATAAACTACTTCGCGGAAAAGACCTGGCTATTCTAGCATCAAACGAGATAAATAGCGAAGAAAGCTTGACAGCAATAAAGAATGAAGTTGGCGAGCTATTGGAAACAGTTAAAAACTTTTCAAATACAAAATACAATGGTAACTATATATTTTCAGGTTTAAATACCCAAACTTTAACTTATGCAACGGATGACGATGGCAATATTACATATCAGGGTACAAATACGGGCAACTATAAAAGGGAAGTTAAAATTTCAGATACGGCAACTGTTACAATAAATGTTGATGGAGAATCTATATTTGGAAGTTATAATGCAACTGCAAATACAGGTGTTGGAGCTTTGGGAACTTTGGGTAAATTTGTTGCATACTTAGAAGAAGACCCGCCGAATACTCAAGGTGTCCGCAAATTGATTGATGAGTTTGAAAATAATGCCAACGAAGCAACAAAAGCTCGTACTTTTTTGGGCACACAAGCTCAACTTATTGACGTACAAACAACTAACTTCACAAATAATGAAATTTCGCTATCCGAACAAAAATCCAACTTAACCGAAGTTGACCTTGTTTCGGCGATATCAAATTTGATTGCGCAACAATATGCACTTCAAGCCTCAATGCAAGCGGCTTCAAGTATAAAAATGCCATCACTTTTAAACTATATGTAAAAGTTGCAAACCACTTATTTTATTTTTTACTACTGATAATAGCTTTAAGTTCTAAAATAATTCTTCTCCCCCATACTTTTTAAGGAGAGGGCTGAGGTGAGGATGTTTATGGCCCCATACGGTTTACGCGGTTTAAAAAACTTTACTTTTAATCTTATAATATTTAATATATTATGTTTTTGTAAATTTAAATAGGAGTGAATGTGCGTATGACAAAATTTAATCTGATGTCGTATCTGGTACCACCCGAAGATGTAATGTTTTTTAATCAGTTTCAGGAAAGTGCCCAAATATGCAATAAAACCGCAATTTTATATAATGAAATATTAAAAACCAGCTTAACACCTGAAAAAAAAGAAAAAGTCTTGAAATATAAGAAAAAAGGCGGAATTTCATTTAAACTCACACTAAAACAGTTAAATAAAAGTTTTATTACTCCAATTGAGCGAGAAGACATACAATATATAACAGTTCAATTACATAAAATAAATAAAAAAATAATAAAGGCTTGTTTAAATCTTGAAGTATATCGAATTACATCGTATACAAATGAAATGATTGAACAAGCCGAAACTTTAGTTAAGGCTACAGAGGCGTTGGGTGTCATATTCAAAAAATTTAAAAAAGTGAGTGATGTTGAGGATATTACAAAAACTAATATCGAGATGAAAAAGCTTGAATCCCAAGGTGATGAAATTCATCTTCGTGCTATTGATGATTTGTTTTCGGGTAAATATGATGCTTTGAGCGTAATAAAACTTCGCGATATGTACAAAGAAATTGAAAACGCGCTTGATGCTTGCTTCTATGTTTCAGATACTATTTTAAATGTAGTTTTGAAGCAAAGTTAAGGTAAAGGAGAATCTATGACAATAACTTTGCTTGTATTACTTGCTGTTATAATAGTAGCTTTAATTTTTGAATATATAAATGGATTTCATGATTGTGCAAATGCAATAGCGACTGTTGTTTCAACAAAAGTACTTTCACCAAAACAGGCTGTATTTTATGCTGCGACTCTTGAATTTATAGGTGCTCTAACAGGTACGCATGTTGCAAAAACCATAGGTGCCGGTATAATTGACCATAATATGGTTACATTGAGTGTTATATTTTGCGCTTTACTTGCTGCTGTAATATGGAATCTTTTCACCTGGTTTTTAGGTTTGCCTTCAAGCTCATCGCACGCTTTAATTGGCGGTTTACTTGGAGCAGCCATTGTTAAAGCAGGTATAAGTTCTATTCATGTTTTAACATTAATGGAAAAAGTAATCATTCCTATGTTTACTTCGCCTGTAATCGGGTTTGTTGCAGGATTTTTATTTATGCTTGGACTTATCTGGATATTTTATAAATCAAATCCTCAAAAAGTAAATAAAAAGTTTCGCAAGCTACAGCTTATTTCATCAGGTTTGATGGCAATAAGCCATGGGTCAAACGACGCACAAAAGACAATGGGGATTATTACACTTGCGCTTCTTTCAGGTGGAATACTGCATAAAGTGCCAAATGGTGATTTTGAAATTCCTATATTTGTTATTATAATCTGTGCATTGACAATGGCAGCTGGGACAATGAACGGCGGGTGGAAAATAATAAAAACCATGGGACATAAAATTATAAGATTAAAACCAATCCACGGTTTTGCTGCTGAAACGTCTGCTGCTACAATTATTTTAACAGCTTCTCATTTTGGAATTCCACTTTCAACCACCCATGTCATTTCAACAGCTATTATGGGTGTAGGTTCAACACTACATGCCAACAGTGTAAAATGGAGAGTTGTCGGAAATATAATTACAGCTTGGGTTTTAACAATTCCGGCTTGCATGTTTATTTCTGCTTGTATTTATTATATAATAAATACTATATTCAAATAGAATATTAATTATGCCTTTTACAAACACAAATAAATTTTAATGTAAAAAAGGGGATTATAATATTGTCCCCTTTTTTACTTTTTTTTATTTAAGTTATGCATTATAAAAATGAAGTAACAGTTGATAATCCAGGTACAAAACTTCCTGCGGCTTTTATTACAAGATTTGCATAGTCATCAAAACTGCTGTTTGAGCTTGATGTATTGTTATAAACCTGTGAGCTATTACGGCTTGCGTTTATTGTGTTTAGCATGTTCGTATTAATGCTGTTTTGAAGATTGCTTAAATAGTTTAGATAGTTATAACGGTTGGATAATTCGTTATTAATTAAACTTGATTGTTTGCTTTGAAGGTTTGTTGCAAGGTCACTTATGGCATCAGCACGTTTAGATTCAATGCTGTTTAGATTGTCCATAAATACAGAATTATCAAGGTTCCCGAATCTTGAAGCAATGTTTTCTTGAAGTTCTTGAAGCATTGGGGTATAGGTTTCATTAATATCATTAATCCCCTGAAGTTTATAAGCATCAAGTTCTTTATAAATGTTATCCATTGTTTTAGGAGAAAATACATTTATATTTTCCAAATTGTTAAGTATTTGTGATTGCGTATAATTTAAAGTGTCCTGTTCAAGAGGCGACATATTATAGTTTGTAACAAGTTGTCCGTTTTTATAACTTGTATCGGCTTTTGATTGCCCGTTTATTGATATATTTCCTCCAATAACTTGAGGTTTTGATGATTTTGAAAATTTTGCGCGCCCCGCTTGACAAACCCGCCGGGG
>USEW01000096.1 GCA_900553845.1 uncultured bacterium | reverse complement strand
GATTTAAAGTATTTATCTTGGCATAATTTTAAAATAGAATATGTTCAACCTTTTGATATGTTTGTAAATACATATCATGTTGAAAGTTTGGCTATAATTAAAAAAGTTTAGTCTGAACTTTTAATAAAGAGGAATCGATATTTTCTTTATTTGTTTTAAACTCAAATTCGTAAACTTGGGTTTTATTGTATTTATTTAACCTTTCAAAACATTCATATAAAATCATACAGTCTTTTAACCCTCTGTGGTTGCCGCAGGTATCAATATTATAATGTTCGGCTATGGTTTTTAAGTTGTAATGAGGCAAATTTAAAATCTTACGGGCTAAAGGAACTGTGTCGATGTATTTGGGAGTAAACTTTTTATTAAGATTTATTAAAATATCACGTTGTAAAAAAGATAAGTCAAAGTTTGCATTATGAGCTATAAGTATTTCATTTTTAATAAAATCTAAGAAATTAGGCAAAATAAATTCAATTTGTTTTGCATTTTGTACCATATCGTTTGTTATCCCATGTATTTTAGTTGCATAATAAGGGATCTTATATAAAGGTTTAATAAGGTGAGAAAATGTTGAATCAATTTTGTTATCAATTACCTTAATAGCCGACAATTCAACTATTTCGTCTTTATAAAAACTCAAACCTGTTGTTTCAATATCAACTAATATGTAGTTTGTAATTGTATTGTACATAATATAATTATATTCATTATTTTTTATTTATGTAAAGTTTTGTATAAAATGAATTGACAAATCATTTAATTTTTAATAAATTAGTTTTAGGAATTAAGAATTTTTGAAGCGGAGTAACTTGATTGTTACTCTTTTTTTTATGTATTTTGAATTGTTGCCTTAAAATTTTATTTTATAGTAAAATAGAGTATATAAAATGGCAAAATGTGAGAGGAAATAAACTTATGTTGGATATAAGGTTAATAAGAGAAAATCCTGATAAAATAAATGAACTTTTAAAAAGACGAAACAAAGAGTTAAGTATTAATGAAATAATAGAATTTGACGAAAAAAGACGTAAAATACAAACTAAAATTGACGAGTTGAGAAACATAAGAAAGAATGATTCTCAAAAAATAGGCTTAATGAAAAAAAATGGTGAAGATACAACATCACTTCAAGAAGCTGTTAAAAATTTAGGTGATGAAATTAAGAAATTAGAAGAAGATGAAGTTTCTCTAAACGATAAAATTACTCATCTTTTGCTTACCACTCCAAATTTGCCGCAAGAGGAGGTGCCAATTGGTGAGGATGAAACAAAAAATGTTGTTATTGACTCTTGGGGCGAAATAAGAAAATTTGAATTTGAACCAAAACCTCACTGGGATATAGCAGTTCAAAATGATATAATTGATTTTGAACGTGGTGTAAAACTTGCTCAATCAAGATTTACTTTGTATAAAAATAAAGGTGCAAAACTTGAACGTGCCATTATAAATTTTTTCCTTGATATTCATACAAATGAGCATGGTTATACCGAAATATTACCTCCATTTTTAGTAAACTCTCAAACCATGCAAGGTACAGGACAATTACCAAAGTTTCAGGAAGACATGTATAAATGCGAAAATGAAGATTTGTACTTAATCCCAACAGCCGAGGTACCTTTAACAAATATTTATTCAAATGAAATAATAGATGAAGATTCTTTGCCATATTTAATGACAGCATATACACCTTGTTTTCGTCGTGAAGCAGGGTCAGCAGGAAAAGATACAAGGGGATTGATTCGCGTTCATCAATTTAACAAAGTTGAAATGGTTAAAATTACGCATCCTGAAAAAAGTGAAGAAGAACATCAACAAATGGTGAAAAATGCAAAAAAAGTTCTTGAATTACTTGGTTTACCATATCGAACAGTCGAATTATCAACAGGCGATATGGGATTTTCAGCAAGCAAGTGTTATGATATTGAAGTTTGGATGCCTTCTTATAATATGTATCGCGAAATTTCAAGTTGTTCAAATTGTAGTGATTTTCAAGCACGTCGAGCGAATATAAAATATCGTGATAAAAAAACTGGAAAATTAAACTTTGTTCATACATTAAATGGTTCAGGTGTTGCAGTTGGTAGAACAGTTGCTGCGATATTGGAAAATTACCAACAAGAAGATGGTTCTGTTATAGTTCCTGAAGTGTTAAGAAAATATACGGGTTTTGATAAAATATAATGAGAAAAAACGGATTATTTATTACTTTTGAAGGTATTGACGGCTGTGGAAAAACAACACAGTTAAATTTGCTTTGTGATTATTTAATAAGTAAAGGTCATGATGTTCTTATTACCCGTGAACCAGGTGGCAATCATCAGCTTGGCAAAGATATACGCAATATTTTACTTCATACTCAATGTGAAGTTGATAGCAAAGCCGAAATGTTTTTATTTTTGGCAGATAGAGCTCAGCATATTAATAAATTTATTTTGCCAAATTTAAAAGCCGGAAAAATAGTTTTATGTGATAGGCATACAGATTCAACACTTGCTTATCAAGGCTATGGAAGAGGTCAAAATATTGAAAAAATTATATTTTTAAATGATATAGCTACAAACAATATAAAACCTGATTTAACTTTTATATATAATATTGATATTGATACTTCAAATTTAAGAGTTGGTAAGGAGAAAGATAGAATGGAAAATTCAGGCTCTATATTTTTGGAAAAAGTTCGACTAGGTTATTTAACTATTGCAAAAAATAATCCCGAAAGAATAAAAGTTATAAATGCCGTTAATTCGATTGAAACAGTTTTTGAAGATACAAAAAAACATATAGATAATATTTTAAAATGTAAATTTTAGGAGAATGCTTATATGACTAATTTTAGAAGATGGTATGATAATGACCCTATATTAAAAGAAGCACTTGAATTGTTAAAAGAACAAGATGATTTTACCCAATCCGAAGCTGCAAAGTTTATGATGCAAATAAAAGAACAGGTGGCAGCTGATGTGATTGAACGTGTTTATGAAATTGTAAATCAATATGGTGATGGTAAAGGAAATCGTTGGTATGATAGCGATCCATTTTTGTTAAAAGCCATTGAATTTTTGCGCGAAGCACCTCCAAAAGTCCAAAGAAAAGCAGCTTTAAAATTATTGTTGGCTTTGGAAAACAATAGTTTTGATAATTTAGAGATATAATTTTAAATGAAAAAAATGTTAGAAGATATACAAAATAAAAAAGACAGCCGGGGCATTGATATTCAAAAAGTTGGAGTTAAGGATGTTGAAGTACCCTTAATTATCCAAAGAAAATGTGATGACAATCAGGTTGTTTATGCAAAAGCACGTTTAAATGTATCGTTGCCTCAAAATTATAAAGGGACGCATATGTCAAGATTTGTTGAAGTATTAAACGAATGGCGTCAAAAAAATTTACTTGGTGTTGATATTAAAGGTTGTCTTACTGAGATTTGTAATAAACTTAATTCAAAAAGTGCTGAACTTCAATTTAAATTTAAATATTTTGTTGAAAAAAAAGCTCCTGTAAGCGGTTTGAAATCATGTATGGGTTATGACTGTTTATTTGAGGGTATTTTAAATAAAAATGGTGATTATAAATTTATACTTGGAGTAAAAGTACCTTTAACAACATTATGCCCTTGTTCAAAAGAAATTTCAGATTATAGCGCTCATAATCAAAGAGCCATTGCAAGTGTTAAAATAAGTTATGATAATGATAAGCATATTTGGCTTGAAGATTTGATTGAAACTATTGAAAGCTGTGCTTCTTGTGAATTATATCCATTATTAAAACGTGTTGATGAAAAATATGTTACTGAAAAAGCATATAATAACCCTAAATTTGTTGAAGACGTCTTACGTGATATTGTAATATGTTTTAAACAAAATGAAATAATTAAGTATTATGAAATTGAAATAGAGTCATTTGAAAGTATACATAATCATAGTGCTTGGGCTTACCAGTGTGAAGAAAAATAAATTAAGGAGAATATAAATTATGATTAAAGAATTATTTAACGATTATGTACAAGATTTGCAAACTTATATTATGTTTCAGATAAAACAAATGGCTGCTGATTTAAAACCTGAACTTGATAAAAAAAACAGAACGCCTATATCTTTATCTATGGGGGCACCTACTCAAACTCCGCCAAAATTTGTTATTGAAAAATTAAAAGAAGCTTTAGCTGTTGATGGTATTCATACTTATTCTTCACCAAAAGGTGAACAGTATTTTTTGGATGCTGTTAAAACAAGAATGAAAAATCGTTTTGGAGTTGAGCTTGATAGTAAGACGCAAATCTTTTCATTAATAGGTTCAAAAGAAGGTATTGCAAATATTATCCGTGAGTTAATCAATCCCAAATTTCAAGAAAAAGAACGTGATATTATTCTTTTGCCAAATCCAGGGTATGCTTCATATAAGGAAATGGTTAAAGTCTCTGGCGGATTGGGATATAGCTTGCCTTTAACAAAAGAAAATGAGTATATGCCTGATATGGAAGAAGTTGTTGAAAACCTTAAAAAAGAAGGGTTTGATGAGAAAAAAATAAAAGCATTAATTGTTAATTACCCAAATAATCCATTGGGAGTTAGTGCAAGTCGTGAATATTTACAAAAAATAGTCAATTTTTGTAAAGAACGTAATATTCTTCTTATATCAGATGCAGCATATTGTGATATGTATTTTGATGAAAAAGAAAAACCAATAAGTATTCTTGAATTGGATGGGGCTATGGATATAGCAGTTGAATTTCATAGTTTTTCAAAACCATTTGCCATGACAGGTTGGCGTATTGGTTGGGTTTGTGGAAATAAGGAAGCTGTTTCTATGTTTGGTAAATTAAAATCAACAATTGATACTGGTATTTTTAAAGGAATACAGTATGCAGCTTCTCAAGTTTTAAATTCAAAAGAGGGTGAAGAATATATTCAAAATGCAAATAGAGCTTTTAAAGTAAAGCAACAGATTTCACTAAATGGTTTTAAAGAACTCGGTTGGGATTATAGTCAGATTAATATTCCTAATACAACTTTTTATCTATGGCTCCCAATACCGCCAAAGTATAAAACTTCCTGGGATTATACATGTGATGTACTTAAAAAATCCGGTGTAGTTCTTGTACCTGGGCATGCTTTTGGTGATTTTGGGGAAGGATTTTTCCGCGTTTCAAATGTGTGTAGTGATGAAAAATTAAAAGAAGTATTTAATCGACTTAAAGAAGACGGGTTTTATTATCAGTAAGACTTATAATATTGGATAAAAAGATTATGATTACAATTTTAGATTATGGTGCCGGTAATGTAAGAAGTATAGCTAATATGCTTAACTTCTTGGGCTGTAATTCTAAAATAACCGATGATATTGAAGATATAAAAAAAGCTCGAGCTTTGATTTTTCCCGGGCAGGGACATTTTAAACAGGCACTAGATAATTTGAAAAGAAAAAAACTTATTGTTCCAATAAAAGATTTTATAAATTCAGGCAAGCCATTTTTGGGAATTTGTCTGGGGTTTCAAATTTTATTTGAGAAAAGTGAAGAAGCACCTGAATTTGAAGGTCTATCCATATTAAAGGGTGAAGTAAAAAAATTTAACACAAAAAAAGTTCCACAAATAGGGTGGAACAAGATTGAAACACTTAAAAATAATTCATTTTTAAAGGATGGTTATTTTTATTTTGTTAATTCGTACTATGTAAAACCTGATGACCAATCTATTATATCTTCTTATAGTGACTATTTTGGCAAGTTTTGTTCTTCAATTGAAGTAGATAATATTTGTGCTTGCCAATTTCATCCTGAAAAAAGTAGTGATGCTGGGATTAATTTTTTTAAAAATTGGATAAAAAAAATTTAGGCAATACCGTCAACTTTTTTATTTATTGATTTTGTTTTGTCAACATCTCTCATAGCTTGGGCAAAGTTATAAGAATGGATATTTAAATCAAGTGTTTTTTGTGCTGTTTCACCTGTTAGAACTGGGTCAATTTCTTCTAAATATCCTGCAATATCAGGAACAAGGCTTTTGGCAAAATTAATTGCTGTATCTTTATATTGTTTGCGTGTTCGTTCTCCGAAGTTATCATTAAAGTATGATACTATAAAACTTGAAATATTTTCAAAGAAACTTTTTGTTTCAACGGCTTCCCCAAGTCCATCGATTGAGTTATTTTTAAAATAATCTGCAACAAAAAATGAAAGTTTTTCAAAGAAAGCTTCAGCCGCTGCTTCAATTTCAGGCGTATGGATATTTTGCCCTTCTTTTACAAAATAATCAGCAACATTTTCAACAAGTTGACCAAAAAAATCTGAGGTAACCTGTTCTATATTTTTCTTTTGTTTGTTATCGTTTTCTTGCTTGCCTGAATGTGCGCCGTATGTGAATATATTCTGGTTTTTATTAACATTGGTATTGTTGTTTATTTCTGAACTCATTTTACAATATCCCTAAGTTTTATTTACGGTTATTATTATCGACACTGTTTTAGTTTTTCTTTAATTATTTTTGTTTTTTTATATATAAAATTGAAATAAAAATTTACAAATCAAGAAAAAAAAAATAATTTCGCTTAAAATATGTATTATGGAAAGTGATATACTTGAAAATATTATTAAATTAAAGCAAAATACCGATAGTCTTTATCTAATTAATCCTATTGAGCAAATTGATATATTTTTATATGAAAGATTACATAAAACATCATATTTTTATTTATTTGAAAATTACTGGAAGAAATGTCGCGCGGATTATAGTGAAGAATTTATTTTCAACTTTCTAATTGATTTCTTAACAATACAAAATAAAGGTAAGATTACAAATGGGGTTAATGTTGTTAAAATTTATATTGCTTATTTTAATAAATATAAAAATAAAGATATTTTGCCTGAATTATTTATACAAATTACAAAATATTTAAAATATTATGACATAATTATTAATGAAAAAAGTAAAAATGAAAAAATTAATAATCTTTTGCATAAAATAAATAAGACGCGTAATAAGGAGGCATACCCATATTTAATGGAAGTTTTTGAAGATTATGAGTATGCACGGATTAATACAGATATGTTAATAGAAATTCTCAATACTGTAATTCTCTTTATTAATCATCAAGATGATGAAAAAATAAAT
>USEW01000095.1 GCA_900553845.1 uncultured bacterium | reverse complement strand
TGTCTCAGAAAAATTGATATAATATGATAAATTATAGCATTGTTTTCCTGAAGCGTCTATGAGGAAAAAATCCTGGGATTCATTTTTATCAGCTTTCCGCCTTGAGAGATAACTAACAATTCTATTTCTTTTACATTTTCTTTAAAAGATATATAAGTTTTACTTTCATTAAGGTTATAATTATATGATTTATTTACTTCAATATAGTGATAAACATTACTTAAAAGTAGATGTGCACTTAAAGCTAAAGTTAAAATCATAAGACAATTGGCAAATAATTCAAATATTTCTTTAAAATAATCTTTCAATGTATATTTTTCTTCAATCTCGGAAAATATAAAAACTTTATCAAATGATTTGTCACAAACTAAATCATCCAAAGTTCTTTTTGCAATAATATTTGGTATATTTGCTCTTTCGCATTGTTTAGCTGCTTCATAAGCTATTTTTTCAAACTTTGAAATCTTTTTTAAAACGATATCTTTTTTAACACTTGAATTATCTGTAAGTATAGGATATATTGTGCTTATTCCCAGTTCTGTTGCCATTTTTATTACATCATATTCATCGTCTGAATTTAAGACTCCCTGAGCAAGACTTATATTGTATGGGCTTATTCTTTTTGATTTATAAGACTTTAAAACTGTTGTTTCTATAATTTTTTTGGAAATATTATCTATGTTTACTTCATATACCACATGATTTTCATCAACTAGTTTAATAATTTCATTAACTTTGCATCTTAATGTAATTGCAATATGAAAAATATTATTTTCATCAAGAATATTGATTTTATTGTGATTTAGACTTTTTGAGCTTATAAAAAAATGCGGCATATCTCCTCCATTTGATGTATTTTAAAAATAATATCATAATACATTTAAAATCCTTTATTTGCAAGGGTTTTAATATTTTTTTATAACTAAAGTATGACAAAGTATAACTAAAGTATGATAAAAAAAAGCCGAAAATTTATTTGTGGAGAAAAAACAATAAGGAGAGAAAAAGAAATGGCAATTCGGGTAAATACAAATGTTTCGTCATTAATTTCACAAAATGCATTATCAAAGAACACGAAATCTTTAGAAAACACAATGAAACAGTTATCAACAGGACTAAGAGTAAACAATGCAAAAGATGATGCTGCGGGGCTTGCAATATCAGAAGCATTAAAAGCTCAAATCCGTGGTAATGACCAAGCTATTAAAAATATTGAAAATGCTGTGAACGTTATTGCAATTGCAGAAGGTGGTATGCAAAGTGCTACTGATGACCTGCTTAGAATCCGTGAATTATGTGTTCAAGCAGCAAGTGATATTTATGAAGCTGATAAAAAACAAGCTATCATGAACGAAATTAAACAAAGAATTGAAAATATCGATGTAACATCCGAAACAACAACATTTGCAGGAAAAACAATGCTTAACGGTTCAGTTTCAAGCTTAGTAATTCAAACAGGTGCAAATTCACTTTCAGCTACTAACACTGTAGATATCGGTCCTGTTATGACAAACTTGCATATATCAGCTGGTGGTCTTGATATAAAACTTGATATTACTACTTTAGGTAATGGCGTAAGCTCAGGCGGTGCATTGGATGGTGCAACTTGGACCGGTGATATGATTCGTAAATATTTGGATAAACTTGATGCTGCAATTGATAAAATAGCTTCTGATAGATCTATGTTAGGTGCATATACAAACAGGCTTGAATCAACGTCTGCCAATATGACAACTATGAATGAAAATTTTGAAGCAACTAAGTCTTCAATTATTGATGTGGATGTTGCAAAAGCAAGTTCTGATATGATTAAATACCAAATTTTACAACAAACTTCATCAAATTCTTTAATGCAATCTAACAATTTACCACAAATAGCTATATCACTTCTGGGAAGTTAATAAAAATTGTATTCTCTCCACAGAAAAAAAAGCAAAGCAGTTATACTTGCTTTGCTTTTTTGTTTTCAATAAGTTTTTTTAATGCATTATAAACTATTTTTGAAATCTTATTTGACTCAACTAAGTCTTTTATTATTGACAAAGCTTTATCACTTGTTATTGAAGCTTTATATGAACGTTTTTCACGTAAAGCTGTATATATATCAGCTGCTGTTATAATTTGTGTTAAAATATCTGTTTTTGAATCATTTACAGGATAGCCAGAGCCATCAATAAATTTATGGTGATTTTTTATTATATTTAAAGTTTTTTCATCAAATTGCTTACTTGCTTTTAATAATTCATATCCAAGCTGAGCATGCAATTCAACAATTTTTCTTTCGTTTCCATCTAAATGACATTTACTATTTAAAACATTATCAGGAATTAACACTTTGCCAAAATCATGAAATATTGCACCGCGTATTACAGCTTTTTTGTCACTTACTGAAAAACGCAAAAATGATGATAACTCTTCCATAATTCCATATGCAATTTCCAATGTAGGATTTAAATGAGCGCTTGTTATAGATTCAAGATTCTTTATATTTATCTCAAGCTCTATATTATGCTTTCTAAGAATATTTGTTATATTTTTATTTTCACGAATTAAGTTTAAAATTATTTTTTTATCGGTAAATTCGTATAATTGAACTTTTGAAAGTAATTTCTCAACACGTTCATTAAAAAAATGTTCCTTTATAAAATCAAACGGTCTTGTTTTTAATGAAGATTTAATATGATAATTTATCATATTGTTTACCTGAATATCAGCTGTCATTGTTTGAGTATTACTTCCGTTATATTCTTTTGTTACCACTTATAAACTCCGTTTCGTCTTTTTTATTTATCCTCTTACCCTTATATAAAAAATTTTATATTAAAAAAATTGACTATTATCGTAAAAGTTGCTATATTTTTTGTAATAAAACTTAATAATAATAGTTCAACACATTACAAATAAAGGGTTATGATATTGTTAAGAAGTATATAAACTTTATTTACATTTGTTTACAAATATATATTATATTAATGACTTGATAAGGCGTTCAATGCAAATTTTTTCACTAAGTTTCCATTCTCGATAGGATATCCTTATAATGTTAAATCCGCATCTTTGTATTATAGACTGTTTTTTCATATTCGAAACATAAGACTTTTTATTGTCATCAACTCCATCAACTTCGACAATAGTTTTTTTGCCAGTATTCTTATCAATAACTTTTAAATCACAATGAAAATTAGCAAGTTTTACATTTGAAACGACATCATACCCTGCTTCAATAAGCTTTTTAGCAATTTCTTTTTCAAAGTTATTTTTATAAATGTTATTTGGTATATTTAATAAGCCTTTGTTATTTGAACTATTATAATTTTGGATATATTCTAAATAATCTTTTAAAAGACCTTTAGTTAAGGTTTTAGGGTCTTTTGATATAAATGATATTACCTTTTTCCTTGCACGTGTTATTGCAACATTAAATAGATTTGCTTTTTGCAAGAATGTAAGACTCTGAAAATAACTATTTTGTGCTATCGCCCATGAAATTATTATAATATCTCGCTCGTCGCCTTGAAATGTATGTGCTGTACCAACTTCTATTTTATGTCTTTCAATAATATCATTTGTCAAAACCATTGAAAGAGACTTTCTTATTGCATCAACCTGTGCACGAAAAGGAGAAATTATACCGATTGTTTTTGGTTTTTCATTTTGTTCGTCATCAAGTATAATTTCATATAGTCTTTTTATCAAAGCTTCTATTTCGATTTCATTTCGTGTTATGCCATAATCAATTTTCCCGTTTTCAATAATATTTAACTCAAGTGGGCTTTCATTTGGGTTATCTTCTTTCATAACTTTAATGTTATTGTTATAAAATTCTTTATTGGAAAAATTGATAATTGGCGGCAGACTTCTAAAATGTTCATCGAGAAGCACTTGCATATTGGAATAATAATTAGCAAGATCAAACATAGAATTTGTTCTAAACTGCCACATAAGCTGATACTTATCAGGGATTTCATATTTTGCAAGATATGATTGCTCTTTTGTTTTTTCAAGAAACGACAAATGTGGAAGCTGTTTGTCATCACCAACAATGACTGCTTTCTTTGCCCGGTATAACAATGGAATACAGCTTGCAATGTCGCATTGTGAAGCCTCATCAATTATTACTACATCAAATAATCCTGGCTTTAGAGGGATTGAATTTGACACTTGATATGTTGTGATGCCCCAACAAGGAAATGCTTCCAATAAAGGTTTAAAATCCTCTTCTTCAAGTAATCTTGTTTGAAGATTCTTTTTCCTCTGTATAATCGCTTTTGAATGAACCTTTAATCGTCTTATTTTATTGTTGTCAGCTAAAAGACTTTTTAGTGCGTTTCGTCTTTTATTTTTTATTATATTTTTAGCCAATACATTAATTTTTTTACGGTTGTTTTTTATCTCGTTTGTAAGAACATGTATATTACCAAGTTTATATATCGATGTTTCTATGTCTTTTAACTTTGCATTGAGTTTTGATAATGTAAGTTCTTCTTTTATTTTTTCAAGTTCTATAACGCTAAAATCAATTTTTTTTAAGCTAAGTTCTTTTTTTAATTTATTAAATTTTAATTTTGACAAAAATGATTTAAATATATTTTTTGAATCAAAAGAAATTTCAATTTCGTTAATCAATTTTTCAACTGCAACAATTTCATTTGTCATCAAATTTAATTTTATAAAATTATAATTATTTTGAATAATATTATTTAAATCGTTAAACTGGCAATATATATTATGCCAATCATGTTCAAAATTTATTATATCTTCGCATTTATTTTCAAGTTCGGATATTAAATCAAGAAGTTTTTTCATATCCTCATTTTGAGTTAAAATATAATCTTCACAGTTAAAATCAAGGTCAACTTTATTTGAAATTAAATTTTCCAAATCCTGACTTAATTTTTTTTGATAATTAAGTCTTCCAGCTCTTAAAGCAAGAAATGGTGCTTCAAGCTCATTTAGTCTTTCACAGACAACATCGACTGCTTTGTCCATCCTTGAAGCAATTAAAACAGTTTTTCCATTTGCAATTAAATGTGAAATAAGATTGACAATTGTCTGAGATTTCCCACTGCCAGGTGGTCCAAACACCGAAACAATTGTATTATTTTCTATACCTTCAATAACTTTCTCCTGTGCATCGCTTATTTCAAGCGGTACAATCGGGAAAAAATCTGTTTTTATTTCGTTATCATAATGGGGATTTGTTACTTTTTTATCAGTTTTGGATTCTTCATATTCTTCATTTATACAATTTAAAGCTGTTTCACGAAAAATGCCTTTGGGTTTTTCAGATATTTGCATTAATTCATGCAAAACACCTGCAGTTATTGATGGACGTTTTGTTAGAATCAAAGCACTCTTAGATGTTAAGCATATTTTTTTTAGCTTTATTGTTTTGGGCTTTGTTTCATTATTGTAATCATTTAAAATTTCATCACTTAAAACAGTTGTTTCATCTTCATTTTCATTTTCATCTTCATCTTCATCTTGAATAATTATTTCTTTTTTCTCATCTTTTAAGCAATTATTATTTGTAATTATTTCTTCATGTAATTCTTTTTCAAGTTCAATTTCAGGAATAAGTGATTTAAGCGTTGTTAAAAATATATCCAATGAATCTTTCGTCAATGGAAGGGCAGGAACAACATCGAGTAAACCAAAAAGCATTTGTTCGTTTGTTTCATCTTCATCCGAAGATGAGTCATTTTTATTTAGCAATGCCGCTAAAGCACCGGTGTTCAAAGATATAGTGTCATCAAGAAATGAACATATGATATCCTTTTCATTTCTTTCAAGTTTGACACTTGTATAAAGCAAGGGTGTAAGAAACTCATTATTTTTTTTAGACTTTGAATTTTTTCCTTCTAAAAACAAAAAGCCATAAATTAAATGTTTATCTTTTTGATTCATATCAGATTGAATCATAAGCTCTGTTATTTGACTATCAAGCCCGTTTAAAACTAAATTATTGGGATAATTTTTAAAAAATGTTTCATCATCTGCTTTTTCATTTAAAAATACCCACTTGTTATCTTTATCCTGGCTTAAATTGCGAAATGTCGAACTTTTTACTTCTTCTCGAACGCAATCGTGCAAGTATAAACTCAAACGCTTGATAAAACTTTGATTAAAAGCGCTATTTATTATTTTTGTAGCTTCGTTTAGCATTTTCTCTCTTTTTTATTGTTACAATATGTTTATTATAGCAAAAAACTTAAAATGAAGCTATTAAAATATTTTTATAATAAATTTGATTTTAAATAACCATACCTGTTAAATCATTAACAATGTCATTTAAAGCATTTGGTTTTGAAAATATAAATGTATTTTTGCTCATTTCAATTAACTTTTTACGGTTATTTAATAAGTCAACAATAACTTTTTTAAGCACATCACAATTCAATTCACGCTCGCAAATACAAATTGAACATTTTGTTTTTTCAAGTTCCCTGGCATTTTTTTCCTGATGATTCGAAGCTGCATATGGGTAAGGAATTAAAATTGAAGGTGTTGATGTTGCGCATATTTCACTTAAACTTAAAGACCCGCTTCGAGCTATCACTAAATGTGCATTTCTTAATTCGTTCCATATTTCATCTAAATATGGTTTTAAAGTAATTTTTGAATTTTTTTTATCAGTTACCAATTTTAAAGATTTTTCATAGTTTTTAACACCTGTTTGAACAACAACGTTTATGTTATACTTTTCATTTATCAATTTTTCAAGAACACATATAGCTGTTTCATTTATTTTCATAGCACCCTGTGACCCGCCCATAACAAGGATATTTATACAATCTGAATTGTAATCTTTATTAATATTGTTCTCAAGAAAAAACTCGTTTCTAATCGGGTTGCCGTTTATTTTTATATTTTTACATTTTAAATATTTTTTTGCCTCTTCAAAATTTATCGAGACTTTTTGGGCAAACCTGCTTATAACACGCGAGACAAGTCCGGGTATTGTGTCACAATCATGTATCATAATTGGTTTATTTAAAACATATCCTGCAAATAAAACAGGAAAAGTTATAAATCCTCCTGTTCCAAGCATTGCATCAGGTTTATATTTTAAAATATAATAAATACTTTTAAAACTTGAAGATATAAGTTTAAATCCCCATATGAAAAGTTTTAAGCTAATTTTTCGAGGCATTCCTTCAAAATCAATTGATAAAAATTCAATTTGAGGATATTTCTTAACAAGTTCATACTCTAAATTTTTTTTATTTCCAACATAAAAAACTTTGTTATTTTCATTTTGACTTAATTT
>USEW01000094.1 GCA_900553845.1 uncultured bacterium | reverse complement strand
TTATTAGAATTTTTTGTGTTTAAGTCAATATTTTCATCATGTTCAATAATTCCAAAAACATCAAGTTTATATTTATTTAATAATTCATAAATATCATTTTTATATGGTTCTTTAGCGTTATTTAATAAAACACCTATTTGACCATTGTATGCATATTTTGAAGAAAATTCATAAATTCTTTTTGCAAGCTCAATTGAATTTTTGTGAGGTTTTGAAACTATTAAAGCAAGGTCAATATTTGTGTCAACTAGCTGGTACAAATATTTTAAATCAAATTCACAATCAAAAATAACAAAATCATATTGAGAAATAAGTTTTAAAAGTGCGTCATTAATTTGTTTAGTAATAGGGCATCTGCAATCTTTTGAAGCTATTAACCAGGAAACAATAATGTCAGTATTATCATCTAATTTAACAAGAATATCTTCAAGTGCCCATTCAATATATTCTTGTTTTGTCATTTTTGAAGGAATACCTGTTTTATACTCGTGTTTGCCAGAGCGTATACCGTAAATAGTATTTCTAATATCAAGACCAAATGTATAGCCTAGCTCACATGTAAGGTCGTTATCAAAAAGTAAAATAGATTTGTCAGGAAAAGACTCTTTTATTAAATTCATAAAAGCTTTAACAATTGTTGTTTTTCCATTACCGCTTTTGCCTGTTACTGCTATTGTTTTAGTCATAATTTAAAATACTTTCTCTATATGTATATTTTTTATATTTTTTGCAAATTGAGATGTTAAATTACAAGCTTTTATAGCAAGTTCTTTTGACAGACCGCCACATCCACAGGACGGTGTAAAAATACTTTGTTTTATTAATATATCTCTATTTATACCTTTTTGTTCTAATTTAGATAAAGTATTATGGAATTTTTTATCTAAAATATCAAGATTAACACTTTTAAGTTCATCAACATCCAAAGTTGGCACAATACCCCAGGCAATAATCCCGCCTTTGTCAAGAAAACTTGATATATAATTTGAGTATAATTCAATATTATCAGAATAAGAGTATGCATCAAAGTTTAAGATATCAACATTTGTATTTGTAAGCATATCCCAAGGCATTTTGCCACAACAATGAATGGCAACAATTGCGCCAAATGACTTCAATATATTTGATATATCATTTAATATGTTTTTTACCATATTTATATCAATAGTTAAAAATGCACAAGTTCCAATATGGCTTAAGCTTGGTTCATCCATAAAAATAACTGGAGTAATATTTTTATTTGCCTTTTTTATTTCTTCAATTTGCCACAATGCTTTTAATGTTAAAGTTTTTATGGCTATATCCCTTAATGTATCATCATAAAAAATACTTACATTATTTTTATCGGTTAATGAAGTGGAAAAACTAAATGGACCAACTATTTGACCTTTTACAAAAAACAAAGCGTTATTATCTTTTATTTTTGATATAAACTTATCAAAAGTTGATGTATAAGGTTTTGATATTTTATATTTTTCCAAATTTGTATAATCACCGCTAATAATAGCTTCATAATCCATATAAAAATCTTCTAGTGCAATAAAAAAATCATTACTTTCGTTATCAATAACAAACCTGTTATTTTTTTCATCATATACAACTCCCGGCATATTTTGCAAAACCTGAGAGGTCATGTCTTCTAGTTTATTAACATTTGCCATTTGCGGAAATAAAGGCATTTCTTTAAAACATTCAAAAATTAAATCGATTCCTTCATTTGAATCATTATGTGGCAAACTTCCAACAGCTGTTGCAATTAATGATGGCTTCTTTGTAATCAATATTTTACCCTTCCCTAAAATCTAAATTTGGAAATATTTTTAATTTTATCAAAATTATATGAATTTTTCAAATTTGTTAAATTTTATAACGAAAAAAGAAAGTATATTGATTTTTATTATTTATGCAAATTATACTTTCCCCATAACTTATAACTAAAAAACATATCGTTTATTTCGATGTTATAGTCTTGTGAAAAAGAGTTAAACCGCTTTACTAAAGCATTCTTTTGCAACATAAGTTCATTTGCAACAACAGCATTTTGACAGGCAATTGATAAAACTTTTAAGTCGTTAATTTTTAAAGGTTGAGTAAATTTTAAAATTTTTTCACTCACAATTTTTGACCATATTTCGTTAATAATTTCAGTTTGTCCTTTTGATTTAAAATTCAAGCTTTTTTTTAAGCCGTCAATAACTTCATCAACCGTTTTAAATTCTGTATATAATATTTTTTTCATAAAATATATGATATCATAAAATAAAAAAGCATAAAGGATAGTAAATTAATGAGACTTGACAAATTTTTAAAAGTATCACGAATTATAAAAAGAAGAACAGTGGCAAATGAGGTTTCAGAAATGGGTTTTATTTTAGTAAACGATAAACCCGCAAAACCATCAAAACAACTTAAAGCTGGCGATATAATTACAGTAATATCAAAAACATCACAATTTAGATATAAAGTTGTTAATGTACCAATTAAAAATATTTCAATTCAAGAAGCTCAAACATTATATGAAAAATTAGATTGACTTAATAATTTATAGTATAATAAAAATTATATGGGCATGATAGTAAATTTTTTTACTGAAAATAATAGGAGAAAAAAATGACATCAAAAAGATTTTTATTTACATCAGAATCTGTAACAGAGGGGCATCCTGATAAAGTATGCGACCAAATTTCAGATGCTATTTTAGATGAATTTTTAACAAAGGATTCAAAATCAAGAGTTGCAGCTGAGACATCTGTTACAACTGGTATGGTCTTAGTTTCAGGAGAGATAACTTCAAATTGTTATGTAGATATTCCAAGTGTTATAAGAAATACCATTAAAAATATAGGATATAATGGTGAAGAAGGCGGTGGATTTGATTATAAAACATGCGCTGTTTTAACAAGTATTGATGAACAATCATCAGATATATCATGTGGTGTCAACAAAGCTTTTGAAACTCGTGATAATAATGCGAATGTTTCAAGCTCTGAAACAGAAGAAATTGGTGCAGGCGACCAAGGAATCATGTTTGGATTTGCATGTGATGAGACCCCAGAATTAATGCCATTACCAATAAGCTTGGCGCACAAGCTTTCATATAGATTGGCTCAGGTGCGCAAAGATGGTATTTTAAAATATCTTCGTCCTGATGGAAAATCACAAGTTACTGTTGAATATATTGATAATAAACCTTCTCGAATTGATACTGTTGTTCTATCAACTCAACACGACCCTGAAATTAATGGTATTTCTGATAATGAAAAAATCCAGGAAATTATACGTAATGATTTAATTAAGTATGTTATTGATGCTGTGTTTGAAAATGAAAGCATAAAACCTGATAGCAATACAAAATATTTAATAAATCCATCAGGTAGATTTGTAATTGGCGGACCTCAAGGTGATGCAGGGCTTACAGGTCGAAAAATAATTGTTGATACATATGGCGGATATTCTCGTCATGGCGGCGGTGCTTTTTCAGGTAAAGATCCTACAAAAGTTGACCGTTCTGCTGCTTATGCTGCTAGATACGTTGCAAAAAATATTGTAGCAGCTAAACTTGCTTCAAAATGCGAAGTTGAGGTTGCATATGCAATCGGAGTTGCTAAACCTGTTTCAGTTATGGTTGATACATTTCGAACTGGTAAAATAAGTGATGATGAAATTCAACAATTAATTGAAGATAATTTTGATTTATCACCGGCTGCTATAATAAATAATTTTGATTTAAGAAACTTACCTGCTAAAAATAATGGTAAATTTTATCAAAAACTTGCAGCATACGGTCATATGGGACGGACTGATTTTGAAATACCTTGGGAAAAGCTTGATAAAGTAGAGACTTTAAAAAAACAAGCTTCAAAGTATGCAGCTTTAGTCTAATTATTTAGTTTAAATAAAAAAATCCCGCTTACCTAAAAACCTAAGCGGGATTTTTTATGGCTAATAATTATTTTAAAAATTCAACTTTTCCACTATCTAAATGATAATATGCAGGTATAATTTTTAAACCTTTATTTTTAATATAATTACTTAATATTTTATCTGATTTTATTAAATTATCAGTTACATATAGTGCGTTATTTTTAATAGTTGAAGTTAACTTGTCTTCAGGTGAATTGTCATCATACATTTTTAAAGCGGGCTCAATTGAATTAGTTAAGCTTGAAATAAACTTTGATTCATGTACGTCTTCTAAAGCTGCAGTAACAGCACCACAATTTTCATGCCCCATCACAATAACAAGCTTTACACCTAAATGAACAACTGCATATTCAACACTACCAATAACATGATTATCTAAAACATTTCCAGCATTGCGTATTTCAAAAATATCACCTAACCCTTGGTCAAAAATAAGTGAAGGAGGAACACGCGAGTCAGAACATGTAATTACAACAGCAAAAGGATGTTGCATTTTCTGAAGTTCTTTTCTTCTTTCTTTTGTTTGGTCGGGATGTTTTTCTTTCATAGTTTGAAATCTTATATTACCTGCTTTTAAGATTTTTAAAGCTTCATCAGCAGATAAATTTTCCATTTCAGAAGCATAAACAAATTGAGTAAAAAAACAAATAGAACTAATTAATAGAATAAATTTTTTCATTTTAAATACCTATAATTTAACTAACTACATATAAAATTATAGTACTTAAAAAATTTTTAACTATTTTTTATTCTATTATTATCATCAACTATAACAATGCTTGGTGAAAAATTTTTATATTCATCAATAGTCATAGCAGCATAAGCAACAATTATAACTTTATCACCAATAGCAACTTTTCTTGCAGCTGCCCCATTTAGACATATACATCCAGAATTTTTTTCCCCTTTAATTATATAAGTTTGAAAACGTTCACCATTATTTATATCTAAAATTTCAACCTTCTGACCTTCAAATAAGTTTGCTTCAATTAAAAGTGTTTCGTCAATTGTAATTGAGCCTACATAATTTAGGTTTGCATCGGTAACTGTCGCCCTATGAATCTTTGAATATAAAAAATCTATTAACATAACGTTATTATTATAACAAAAACTAAAATAATATCAATAAAGATTATTAATAATTTTTACAATTAGCTGGATTTTTTAAATTGTTTTAAGTAGAATTTAATATAAGAGGTGTAATATGACTAATTTAATGATAAGTATATTTATAAATGGCTTGATATTATTATTTACGTATTTGCTTATTTTTTTAATTTATTATATAAGTGTAGTTTTTTCAGGAAAACAAATCGGTAAATTTTTAAATAAACTTGATAAAAATAAAGTTTATGAGCAGAAACTTGCCGTTATTGTGTATGCAGATAATAATATAAATAATCACAATATAACCCGCCTTCTTGAAACAATAAATAATCAAGAATATAACAGAGATAATTATTCTTTGAATATAATACTTGATGGTTGTGATGATGAAACTGCAAATATGCTTGAGTTTATAGGCGGGGCTAAAATATATAGGACAGGAACAATGAATGCTCCTATTGGTAAAGATATAGCAATATCGGATGTATTAGAAAGAACACTAGTTTCATCAAATGCCCAAGGCTATGTTTTCTTAAATGCAAATAGAATAATTTCTGAAAGATTTCTATCATCAGTTAATATAGCACTTAATTTGAATCCTGTTGTTGTTGGTCTTACTCAAATAATAAATAAACCGCTTACTTTATACGAAAAAGTTTTAAAAGCTTTACTTGACTATAAAAATATTGTTATTAATCTTGGAAGAAGTGTATTAAATTTAGCTACAGTAATAGATTCAGATATTTGTGCAATACGTTTGGAAGTTTTAAATGAAGTAAAATCAATTGATTTTTCAAGTGATGAAAATGAATTAAAGTATACTTTTTTGCTTGCAAAATTTGGTTTTGCTCCTGTTTTTAATCCATATATTGTAACAAAAATAGATTCTGAAAAATTTAATTTAAAAAATATAAGTCTTAAATTTAAATTAAATTTGTTTATGAAGTGCTTACCATTAATTTTCACTTCTATTAATAAGAAATTTACCGAACTAACTTTTTCCCTTATTACACCAAACTACATTGTTGCTTTATGTATATATGCTGCTGTTTTTGCATTTTCTTATACATATGTATTTTTTTATGATATCAAATTTATATATTTTGTTGGCGTTTTAAGTATTTTATCATTTATAGCATCGTTATTTGTTAAATTTAATGCAAAAGAAGTGTATTATTTATTTTTATCACCTTTTTTAAATCAAATGAAAAAAAACGAAATGGCTTATCAAAAAAAACTTGAATTAAAAAAATCACAAAATCCTATTGAAAAAATGATAGTTAATGCTGTTGTTTCAGATGGACGTATTGAATTAAATTGTGAATTAAACTTAGTTCAAGAAGATGGCATGAGTAAAGTTATATTTAAATTTAAACAAAAAAAATA
Organism: uncultured bacterium; assembly: GCA_900553845.1. Taxonomy (GTDB): domain Bacteria; phylum Cyanobacteriota; class Vampirovibrionia; order Gastranaerophilales; family Gastranaerophilaceae; genus UMGS1477. The sequence continues at coordinate 897 of USEW01000094.1, read as the reverse complement.
CGAAACAGACTCATTTCTTCGCATGTATGATGCAATTGAAGATATTACTAAAAAATTAAACACACACGGTTTTAGTCTTAAAATATGCCAGAATTGTAAATTTTTTACCCCACATATTGATGGCTCGACAAATATGATTAAAGGATTTTGTACAAGACCTGTTATGGAAGATGACAGGTTATTTGATGATAAAAAATTATTATGGCAATGCTGTAAAAATTTTACTAAAACAGATAAAGACAATCTTGTCGAAATAAGCAAACTAAAAAATAAACCTGATTAATTTCATATATTTATATTATTCTAAAATACTAAATCCAATAATATAATCAGATATATAAAAATATATATTTATGGAGATGCAATCATGTCAATAAGTTTTTCAGGTCTTGGTTCAGGTATGGATTATTCAAGCTGGGTCACTCAGTTAACGGCATTAAAAGAACAATCTATGATAACACCATTGACAACTAAAAAGACTACTTTACAATCTCAAAATTCTGCACTTTCGTCTTTAAAAACCTATTATATGACTTTATCGACCAATATGCAAAAAATTTCTGATTCAAAATATGGCGCTTCATTTGATATATTTGCATCAAGCAAAGTAACAATGAATAATGATAATGCTAGCAATTATATAGAAGTTAGTGCTTCAAATAGCGTGCCTAAAATGGATTTTGAAATTGAAGTACTTGAACTTGCTACAAGTTCAAATATTAAAGGAAATGTAAAAATTGAACCGGAACAAATGTACGTAAAATCAAATACTTCCTTAACTCAACTTGAAGATTTTAAAGCAGGTACCTTAGTTTTTAAAATGAATGATAAGGATGAAACCGAATATTCAATTGATGTTGAAAAAAGTGATACTATGCAAACTCTTATTGATAAAAT
>USEW01000093.1 GCA_900553845.1 uncultured bacterium | reverse complement strand
TAATATGTAAAAATGTTTTTATATATATATAACATGTATAAAGGTTTGCAATGAAAACTAATGGTATACCTTCACAAGTTAATAATGTCTGGAATCAAGCTCAAAGTACTTTTGGAGCTGCTCAAAAAGTGCGACAAGCTGTTGATAAAGGTGGTTTTGCTTGTGGAATGTCAGAAGGTATAAAACAATTTTGTAAAGATAAAAATAATATTGTTGCAAAAATACTTGTTGGTTTCAATGAATCTGCCATAGGAAAATTTTTAATAAAAAAAATGTTTCATCTAAATTTAAACGAGCAGGGTGATAGTGTTGAAATATCAACTGATAGTTTAGCTGAAGCAATGGGACAAAAAGGAAAGCTTGGCGAATTTGTATTGCAGATGATAAATGGTAATAAAGATGAAGGTGGATGGCTTACAAATGTGTGTTCTACAGTTTGTTCAAGCTGCTCAAGTGCTGTAAGCAGTTTAGTTGGTTCCTTGATCGAAAAAATTCCTAATGAAAATTTAAGAAAATGTTTAAAAGGCATTTTAACAAAAGATGAAGTATCTTCCAAAAAATATAACAGAGCTGAAATGCAAAAAGCACGTGAAAATGAACGTGCAAAAATCCAGGAAAAAATTAAAAATGAAAATCTATCTTTAGGTGATTTAGTAGAAGAAATTGATGACTGTGAGTTGCCATTAAGAGAAGAAGATAAAGACTTACTATATACTGCATGGGCTAGAACTCATCAAGATATAGGACATGGTGATAAGAAAAAAGTATTTAATATGCTTTCAAATACAGCAAAAGAAAATTTTGGATTTAATTCTGATTTAAGTGGAAAAGAATTAACCACTTCAAGAGACGAAGCTATTGAGAGACTTTTTTTAGAATAAACTAGAACTTAATAAATTTTCTTTAGTTTATTGAATTTATACAAAACAATGATTGATTCGATAATTCCAATACAAACAAATGAAATGGCAAGCCCAATCCAAAAACCTTTAAGCAACATATTGAATTTGTAACAGAGAATAAATCCAAGTGGTATACCAAAGAGCCAATAACCTGAAATAACACAGGCAGAAACTGTTTTTGTCATTTTTAATCCTTTTAAAATACCACTTAATGACACCTGATAACCGTCTGCTATTTCAAATATTGAAGCAATTATTAAAATAGGAACACCAAGTTTTAAAATTTCATTATTTGAACTAAATATAGATATAATTTCTTTTGGAAACATAAAAAATGTTATCCCAAAACATAACATAACAAAAACAGACATATAAGTACCTGTTTTTGAATATTTTAATAAGCTATAATAGTCTTTTGAACCGTTATAATATCCTATTTTTATGGCAAGTGCATTTGATAATGCAAGTGGAATCATATATGCTATTGAAATTATTTGAATTATTATAGTATGAGTTGCTGCATAAATGCCATTTAGTTTACCCATTAAAATTGTAATTATATTAAATCCTAAAAATTCAAGCATTAAAGCAATTCCAATAGGATATCCTATTTTTATAAGTTGTTTTACAAAATCAATATTAAAGAAACATCTTTGTTTAACTATTTTAAATAAATAAAATAGAAGAGAAACACCCATAAATGTTCTTGAAATAAAAGTTGCATAGGCTAAACCTATGGCGCCAAAACCGTTAAAATTTTTAAATCCAAAAACTAAAATTATATTTAATACTAAATTTAAAAACACAGCAAAAATTAAAATAATATTTGGTACAAATACTATTTCATGTGCTTGAAGGAATTCTTTTAAACTTTGATAAAGATACATACCAAAAAAAGAAAATGCAGATATAAATATATAGTCTTTTATTATTTGTACAAGATTTTGTTCAAACCCCATGTAATCAATTAGAGGTACTGTTAATAAACAGACAGTTCCCAGTATTAAACTTAGAATCAATGAAAAATTTATTACAGTGGGTAAAAATAATTTTGTTGGTTTTTTATTGCCTCTGTAATTCGATAAAACAATAGAAATACTCGAAAGTAACCCAATTCCAACAATATAAATACAAAATACAATAGCATTAGCAATACTTATTGCACCCAATGTATAAATACTATGCTTACTGGCTATTAAAATATCTGTTATGCCAATTAACATTAATCCCAAATTTCCCATAATCATGGGAACTGACAGGTTAGTTAATTCCATAATACATTTTTTATAACTTAAGGGCTTCATTTACGTCTTCTTTATAAATATCAATTGTATTTTCAATTAATGAAAGCATTTTTTTTCGGTATTTTTCAGGGCGTATAATTTCACAATGTGTAGTATATTTTAAAAGCCTTTTTAAAAAACTTTCTTTATCATCTTCACAATTTTGAATTACAATACTGCCGTCACTTTCTTTACTTAACAATTTTTCTTCGGTCTTAAGTTTATATATTTTTGCAAACTCGGAATCAAGTCGATAAATTACTTCGTTTGAATACCACATAAATCTTGTTCTTTGTGGTCGTTGAACAACTTTACGAATATTTCTCAATAAAAATAATTTTAATTCATTTGTATCAGAATCATAAGCTTGCAAAAATCCTTGCCTATGGATTATTTTAACACATTTGGGCTCAAGATAGTAAGTATCTGTATTTTTGGTATTAATGTCCACATAATCAATTTTTAATTTTTGCTGGTCCTTACATATTTTTTCAAATTTATTTATAAGAGGTATATCATTCATGTTATTAACATTTTTTTCAACCGATAAAAAAGAAAAATTAGTATTAAACCTATTTATAGTTTCATTATCAAAACATTTTTCAAGTGTGCTTATAAGTTTTTTAAACTCTGTGCAACAACTTTGTTGTTTTTCATTAATAATATAATTTTCAATTTTTTCTAAGGTTTTTAATTCTTTCTCATTTAAATTTAAGTCAAGTGGAAATTTTTTTAAAACAAACTTTCTTTTTTCTTTAGCAACTTTAAGTCCCATAACTCGTAATGTTGTAATATATTTTATAATTGTTTCCTGTGTATAGACATTACGATTATCTTCTTTCTCACTTAAAAGATTAATTAGTTCTTCAATAGAATAAGGTTTTTGAATCAATAACTTAATAACTTCAAAAACTCTCATACATGTATTACTGATTTTTGGATTGTTTATCATAATATATAGCTTTCATTAAATTTAGTTTTGTTATAAGTTTTGTCTTTAACCAAGAAGGTTCAATAATTTTGCAATCATTTCCATAACTTAACACTTTTTGCATAAAATTAAATTCGCTTAAAACAGTTGATTTAATTTTTATAAACTCATTTGTTGCTTCAAGCAATTCATCATTATCTGTTTTTAAAAAAGTACATCTTGTTTGACCCTTTAAAGTATATATCGCATCAAACTGTGGATATTCAAGCTTCTCGCAATCTGTATAAACACTTATAATTTTTAAAATTCTATCAATTCTCAAATAACTTACGGATTCATATTTAAAATTGTAACACCATATATATAATTTTTCGTTTTCACTTGAAATATAATCGCATATTATATCAAAAGTTAAATTACCTTCACGAGGTGCAAAATATGAAACCTGAATTTTTGATTTATTTTTACAATGTTTTTTTAACTGTTCAAGTATTTTTTCATCAATATTATTAAACGGGTTAAAGCTTCTTATTTTTTCAATAACTTCCTCTTTGTTTGTAAGAAGAGCAATTTTTTCCCATAATTTTCCAACTTCGATTACAAGCTGCCAATTATTAGAGGTTGCAAAATCTTTTTCGATTTCCTCAAGCGCATTAAGCTGATTTAAAGTCAGGTTAAGTCCAAAAGGATGCGAACGCAAAATATATTTATTGCCATTTGTTGGCGTTGGTTTATCAATTTCACATCCAAGTTCTCTTAAAGTATTTACTGTAATACGAATTGTATCCTTTGAAAACTTTTTATCTATAATGCTGTTTTCTTGATAAAGCTGAATAATTTCATCCATTGACAAAGGAGAATTTAGCAGATATTTAAACAGTACATACGCCTTGTATGCTGTCAAACATATTACACTTTTATTTGCTTCTATATTCCTTTTTACATTGTAAACCATAGTGAGTTTATGATACATTAAAAATATATCTGATGCAAATGAAATATTAGTTATTATAAGTTTTATTAAGATGTATTTTTATATTAGCTTAAATGTTAATTGCACTTTAAAATTTGAGGATGTAAAATATTATAATGAGACTTATAAAATATATTAATCAAATTAAAGAAGATATCAATACAATTTATGAAAATGACCCTGCAGCAGTTAATATTTTTGAGGTTCTTTTTTGTTATCCAGGGTTACACGCATTGATTCTTCATCGTGTAGCACATAAACTTTTACATCTTAGAATACCTTTTATTCCACGTTTAATTTCAAATATTTCGCGTTTTTTAACGGGTATTGAAATACACCCGGGTGCTACAATTGGGAAAAGGTTCTTTATTGACCACGGTATGGGAGTTGTTATTGGTGAAACTACAATAATTGGTGATGATGTGCTTATTTATCAGGGTGTAACATTAGGTGGTACTGGTAAAGAGCATGGAAAAAGACACCCTACTATTAATAATAATGTTACAATAGGAGCGGGGGCTAAGATTTTAGGGAATATAACTATTGGAGAAAATTCACAAATTGGGGCACAATCTGTTGTTGTTAATGATGTACCTCAATATTCAACGGTTGTAGGCATTCCCGGAAGAATAGTTAAAAGAGCTTATAAATGTAGCAAAGAGGGAAAATTATGTCATAATAGAATCCCTGACCCGGTTAAATGTGAATTAAACCGTCTTAAATATGAACTTGAAGAGTTAAAAATTTCACTAAACCATAAAATGAACAACTTGTCTTGAGTTTGTCAAGTAGATTGTGTATACGTTTTATTTTTTAAAGTTGATACTTAAAAGAAAAACACCTCTAAAATGCCTGATACAAGTTTTGATAATGTAAACATACAGTGTTGTCATACGTAAATCATTTTTTTATAAACTTTGCAATGTTTCGTACAGTTCATCATCAGTATATCCTGACAAAAAAGTTATATCTTCTTGAGTCAACATATTATTCGCAAGTACTGATGTTGAGGCCTGTGGTACACTGTTACCTACAACCACTTCAGCAGATGTTTTCCGAGTGACTAAATCTCCAATATTATCAAATATATCGTTAATGCTCTCTAAAGTTACATCATCTCTGCTATTAATACATTGTAATCGCAAAGAATTATTATGATTTTTTAAAGTATAATACAAAGAGGTCTCATTAAGTAAGTTATTTAGTTCGTCAACGCTTAATGTTGTGGAATCACTTGTAAAATTTATGCGTTTACCAAAATATGCATTAAATGCATCAGCATCTTTTATAATTAATGATTCACCATCCTCAGCAAGCTCAAATGCTTTTTCAAGCCCTTTAATACCTTTTATTTTTTCTAACAATTCACCATCTATTTTTTGTTCTGTATCGTTTAAAGATATTATTACATCATTAATGGCAGCGCGATGTTTTAACGCCTTGTTTTGGCTTACTGCTAAATTATTTTTTGCTGCATCTACTGCCTCTTGAGCTTTTGCAATTTTTTGACTATCAGTCAAAGAATCAATATTGTCTATATCAACATATTTTTTAACATCATTTTTGCCAAACCATGATTTTATTCCATTACATATGGTTTGGAAAGCATTGTCACCTTCTTTTGCCAAATTTGAACCTTTTCCTGTTTTATAAGCTCCATAGCCAAGTCCTACAGTTGCCACAACAGCTGCACTGCCAAGTAACAATTTTCCTATGTCAACTCCGCTGCCTTCGTCCTCATTTATGCTAACAGCATGACTATTTGCTCCTTGCATTGCTTGAGTTCCATATATACTATTGACATTGTTTACGCTCATAGAAAAGCTCCTATTGGTTATTATATATATTAATAAAAACTCTCAGCTTCTTCTAATTTCATAGTATATACTTTTTGTTACAAAACTTCATAATTAAAGATAAAAAACAACTCATATGAGCCATTTTGTATTATTTATCATTATTTTAGTCTTTCATTAAGATGTTTTTATAGTTTGTCTATCTTATTGTTTGATTTTTCTCAACTTTATAAATCTTGATTCAATTCGTTGGTAGATAAATCAAAACATGACTCCCATCTCAATAAGAGTTCCAATAATTAATGTATCTATTATATTTAATTAATTATCCATTTTTTGCTATTATATACTACCATAAAATTAAATACCATAAAATTAAAAATAATATCAAGATTTGAAATTGTTTTTTAAATATTGTTTTATTGAGTGAGAAATGTAAATTTTAGGCTCATTTTGAATAAATCCTTGCAGCATTTTTTTACCTTCCTCAATTTTTCCGTTTTCAATTAGTATTAGTGCGACAATTATTGTATTTAAATAATTATTTTTTATTTTTTGTTGATATTGGGCCTTTTTCTTTTCAAGTATTTTTTCATGTTTAAATCCTTCGACTAAATGTTGATAATATAAAAAACACATTGGATTTTGTTTAATTGCTAGTTCAAAACAGTTGATTGCCATTTTATATACGCCTAGCTTCATATAACACTTTCCCATATTGTCATAGTATATTCCTGTTGTTTCCATATTTGGATTTAATTCGATTGCAATTTGAAATTCTTTAATTGCCTGCGGTATATATCCTTCTTGCATATAAACAATTCCTCGGTTATTGTGTTTTATTCCATTGCGCGTAGGGTCAATCAAAATATCGTATGAAAAACCCGGTTTAATAAAAAAAGTTAAACTTATAATTAGTAATAATATTCTAAAATTCATATTCTTGATAATCATCAATTTCATACAAGGCCTTATTTTTTGTTTTTTCGTAACTTATTTTTGAATATTCTTTTAAATTTGTTTGTTTTGATTGTATTTTAATTAATATTTTACCATTTTCCATATTATTTATGCTAATCATTCTAAATGCATTTGGATATTGAATTAGTGATGGAGACGAAATATATAAAACATTGTTTAATTTTTCTATTTTGGGAATATGATAGTGTCCTTGAAACACTAAAACAGGTTTATTATAATTTTGCAAAATTTCTTTTATATCTTTGCTATTTTTTATTTCATGGTGTTTTGACCCGCAATATGGAGGATTTACAGGATGATGAATAAATATAAGGGGGATTTGTTTTTTTTCTTTTGCTTCATTTAATTTATCATTTAAAAAACATAATTGTTTTTCATCAATATAGCCTTGAGATGTCGGTTTTGTTTCAATAATTGCATTTAAGATTATTATTTTAAAATCATTTTTATAATTAAAGCTATCGTATACATTATTAAATTTAAAGTTTTTATTTTTGGAATTTGTAATTTTTAAAAGCTCATTTGAG
>USEW01000092.1 GCA_900553845.1 uncultured bacterium | reverse complement strand
TTAATTATTACTCCCTCTCCTTTTAAGTTCAGAGGGTTTGGGTGAGGTTGTTTTACCAACATCGTATAATAACTATTATTATTCTAAACCAAATTTAGATACTTTTGCAACCAGTTATATAAACAAAAAATTATTTTGAGCATAAATTGAACTGTTAGGCTAAAACTTTGTGATAAAATTCTAATAGACTATTCCAAAGGTCTTAATGAACAATAATATATTAATAAAGGAAAATTAATAAATGAACCCCAGGAAAAAAAAAGTACTTATAACTGGTTCTACACGCGGCATAGGGCTTAAAACAGCAACTATACTTAAAGAAAACGGATACGATGTATTTTTAACAGGACGTGATTGCGAAAGATTAAAAATTGAGGCGGATAAACTTCAAAGCCCCTACTTTGGCTGTGATTTATCACGTTGTTGCTCAGCAGAAAAACTTTTTAAGGAATATATAAAAAACTATGGAACAATTGATATTCTTATAAACAACGCCGGATTATACGAATACAACAACATTGAAAATGCATCAGATATTTTAAATATGATAAATGTAAATGTAAAAGCACCGATTGAGCTCACAAAATTTGCTGTATCCTTTATGAAAGAACAAAGATGGGGCAGGATAATTAATATAGGTTCTATATCAGGTGTTATGGGCGAAGCAAATGCGTCTGTATATTCAGGTACAAAAAGTGCTCTTATAGGGTTTACAAAAGCTGTTGCCTTGGAAACAGCCGAATATAATATAACTGCAAATGTTATAAATCCAGGTTGGGTGAAAACAGACATGGGTGTTAATTCTATGGAAGAAAGCGATTTTCCGATTGATTTAATCCCCCAAAAACGCTTTGTTGAATCTTATGAAGTGGCAAAACTTATATTATTTTTAATTTCAGACGATGCAAAAGGAATAACAGGACAAAGCATTAATCTGTGTGCTGGATTATCTTGCGGAATTTAATTTGTAAATTTTTTTTAACATTTATTAAATTTTCAGCATATTTTTTTTATAACCGTACTTAAATATTATGTAATCTAAAGTGTGAATTAATAAAATGTTAAATGGATTAAACTTAAATACAAATAATGCATTCACTCAAACGCTTGAAAACAATCAGAGCTGTGCTGAAAGATCTGAAAAAGAAGATATCTTAAGTATAACTTCATTCAATAAAGATGATGTAAATGTCAATGAAAACAAGCTTGACAGTTATATTCCGACAGAGAAAAAGAAAAAAGAAAAACCTTTTTGGCTTCATGGTTTATTTACTTCATTGATTACTTCAACTGCTCTACTTGGTTTGGGTTATATTGGTGTAAAAATGGGATATTTGCCTTTTAAAACCGAAACAAAAGGGCTTATGAACAGCAGAACAATTGAAATTGAAGAAAAAAACAGGAAAAATATAGGCGGAATTAAAAGTATCATGACTATTAATTCTCATTGTTATAAAAAAAGTCTTCAAAAACTGCCTGAAAATCATAAAAGTCTTGTTGTTGTGATGGATAAAAAAGATGCAAAAGGTATTAAAACTCTTACCGAAAGCAAGTTTAAAGACAATATAATTTATGGTGGTGAATTAAAATTAAAGCAGCTGAAAAATATAGATGAAGTTAAATCTTATGTAAAAAATATTGCAGAAAAACTAAAAAAGAAAAAAAATTATGAAAACATAACCTTTGCAAGCGAAAATAGCAGATGTGCAAATATGTTAAGTGCGGTATTAAAAGCTCATAGCACAAATACAAAAGCCTCAATTGAAGATTTTGTTGAGGGTGGAATATATTCACATTATTTCTGGGGTGAAAGTGGACTTGATGCTAATAAGCTTGACCAGGCAATATGGAGTGGCTGGTGTGAAGGTTTAGGATTAAAAACAACGGAAAAACCTGTTGCGAAAACTGAAACCCAAAAAGATGTGCAAAAAACACCGGATAATAATGTTAATAAAGAAAAGCCCGAAATTATTAATAAAATGGATGATAAGCCAGAAAAGGCCAGCGATAATATTGAACAAGTTGATGGAGAAGCCCATTACATTGGAGAAAATATACCTGGTTGTAAGGCATTTTTTGAAACATTGACAACAAACTTTTCTAAATGGTTTGGTAAACTCAAAAAAATATTTCACAAGGAATAACAAAGAATTATAATTTATAAATATTGACAAAGATACTTGAATATTATAATATTTAAATATCCTAAAGTCACGGGCGAGTGGCGAAATTGGTAGACGCACTAGACTTAGGATCTAGCGCCTTTGGTGTGAGAGTTCGAGTCTCTCCTCGCCTACCATAAAGGACAGATTTTAAGTCTGTCCTTTTTTTATGCTAATTTTAGCTATTAATTCTTTCCACAATCTCATGTGTTCGTATTTTCTGTCAAATTTAATAATGTAATTTGACCTTTTGTTTGTAATAAAATTTTGTACTTAAAAATTATCTACAATTTTTTTATTTATATTGACTCATTAAAAAATTGGCTATAAATTTTAATAAATTTATTGATTCATTAAAATTTTTTATCTATAATTTTAATGAGTGATAATTTTGCTAAAAATTAGGAGAATTTTTTATATGTATGGCGAAAATAAAAAAGCAGAAGAATTATTTAAAAATGAAAAAAATGAATATGAAAAAATATCATATGAATATTTTATGCCTAAAATATTAAATAGCGGCTTTAAAATAACCAATCCTGATATTTATCTTTTGTCAGAAGAAACTATTAAAAGCATTGCCGAGCTAAATTCTGATTCAAAAAATTTAAAAAATATAGATGTTTTTTTGAGAATGATAGTTAATCAGGAAGCAGTAAAGTCATCTTTTATGGAAGGAACAAGAACTACGTTTAGTGAAATGCTTATGCCTGAAGAAAATTCGAAAAATATTGAAAAAATAAAAGATAGAGAAGAAGTAAGCAATTACATTAAAGCGACATTTGAAATGAGTGAACTTTTGCAAAAAGTGCCCATTAGCGAAAGGTTTATTTGCACTTTACATAAAACATTACTTAATAGTGTACGAGGTGCAAATAAGAAACCTGGTTGTGTAAGAAAGGTACAAAATTGGATTGGCGGAAATACAATAAAAAGTTCAAAATTTATTCCTCCACACTGGAAAGAATTGCCTGACTTATTAACCGATTTATGTAGCTTTTGGCATAATGATGATTTAAAATTGCCAATACTTGTAAAAATGGCATTGTTTCATTATCAGTTTGAAACAATCCACCCTTTTGAAGATGGCAATGGTAGAATAGGCAGATTGTTAATACTGGCACAATTGTTGGATTCTAAACAATTAATAAAACCTTGGTTTAATGTTTCTTATATTTTTGAAAGAAACAAAGAAAATTATACCAATGCTCTAAAAAATGCTAATTCTACTGGAGATATTGAATCTTGGATATTATTTTTTATTGATTCGTTAAATAGTGCTGCAAAAAATACTTATAAAATTTATCATGAATTTAATGAACTTCAAAAAGAATGTAGTAAACAAATTATTGGCTTAGGAGCAAAAGTGCAAAATGCACAAAAGCTTTTGGAAGAATTATATAACAGTCCAATTATGGCAATTAGTGAAATTGCGCAAAAGTTAAATATCACAATGCCAACTGCAAAAAATCTAGCGCTTGATTTGATTAATCTAAATATAGTACAACATTGCAATATAAAAATACAATCTGAAAAATTAAGGAGAAAACATTCTGCGGTTTGTTTTACTAAATATATTTCTTTATTTGAATAATATTTATATAATTTTGTGTTTTGGTTTTATAAAATCAATTCAATAACAACAATAAAAAATTAGAAGGTTTAATACAAGAAAATGGAAAAGAAAATTACTGATGCAAAAATTTTAATAGTAGAAGATGAACCGCAAATCAACAGACTTATAGAACTTGTCTTACAATCAGACGGCTATTATAAAATAAAAAAAGCATTTGACGGTAAAGAAGCATTTGCAATAATTAACGCTCAAAAGCCAGATTTAATATTGATGGATGTTATGCTTCCAGAGCTTGACGGTTTTAGCCTTTGTAAATTAATTAAAGAAGATAAAAACTTAAGTTCTATTCAAATTATCATGCTAACCGCTAAAAAAATGGAAGAGGATATATTAAAAGGTTTTGAAAACGGTGCAATTGATTACATATCAAAACCATTTAGCAACAAAATTTTACTTGCAAGAATAAAAGCCCACTTAATGAATTCAAATTTTACTGGTATGGTGAAAACATATAAGGATATTATTTTAGATAATAGCAGAAAGTCAGTAAAAATTAATGGCAAACAAATTGAATTGACAAAATTTGAATTTATAATTTTAGAAACATTTATGTCTAATATCGGCATAGTTTTTTCACGCTCTCAACTTTTGTCATATCTAAGAGGAGATGACGGATTTGAAGTATCAGAACGGGCTGTAGATGTGCAAATTGTTAACTTAAGACGAAAATTATCAGAATTTGGCACCTGTATTGAAACAGTTAGAGGAATGGGGTATAAATTAAAAGAGGTATAACAATGAAACAAAGGGATTTGTATTGGGTTAATCAAATATTTATATTTTTAATAATTACAGTATTTTTTGGAATTGTATCAATACTTAATGTTCTACAGTTCAATGCAAGTTATATGCAAGAAGAACAAGAAGAACTACAAATTTTCAAAAGACAAATAGAATGGGCAATAAAACCGATTTTACAACAAAAAAATAATACATTATTGCAAAAATATTGTGATGATTTTAAAGATGAAGACGTTGAAATTCGCATTTTTGATGAAAACAAAAAACTTCTTGCTTCTTCAAATCTATCTAATAAAAGCGATTTAATAGATAAAAATAGTAAAATATTTAACAAAAATTATAGTAAATTTATGCTTTATAAATATGCAACAAGAGACAAAAAAATCGGAATAAGAGAAAAAATCTTTGTTGACAACCATAAATATTATCTTGAGCTTACAGTATCCCAGGCTTATGTTATGAAATCAATTATTGCTGCACAAAAAAGTGCTGTTACGTTTTTTGTAATATGTATTTTCCTTTTTATCATAGGTTTAATTCAGGTTTTTTCAAAATTAAGAAATGCATTTAACGAACTTGAAGATAGTGTAATAGAAGTCGCAAACGGAAATTTGGATTGTGAAATTAAAATTCCTAAAATTGATTTATTAAAAGAATTAACTCTCTCAATAAAAAAAATGGTAAAAAGGTTAAAAATCCAAATAGCCAGACTTACACAGCTTGAGCAATACAAAAGCGAATTTTTACAAAATATTACCCATGAAATTAAAACACCTATTACTGCAATAAATTCAGCTATTGAACTTATTGAAACAAGAAGTTCTATAGACGAAATTGATAAAGAATGTTTTGATATTATTCAATTTCAGATAAAATCTATTGATAAGCTTGTTAATGATATTTTATGTTTATCTGAACTTGAAGTTGCAAAGACAGCTGAGGATAAAAACTTTGGAACATTTAACTTAAATAAAATGATAGAAAAAGTTATTGACGAGTTTAATTATACTGATATAAAAATAAATTTTATTCAAAGCGAAAAAATAATGTTTTCAGGCGATAAAGATTTGTTATCAATAGCTGTTTCAAATCTTTTATCTAATGCTATAAAATACTCAGGAACAGAAACTATTGATGTGATTTTAAACAAATATAATGAAAAAATTGAATTGTTTGTTAAAGATTATGGAGTCGGTATTAAAAAAGAGTGTTTAAACCATATTTTTGAAAGGTTTTATAGGGTTGATAAAAACAGAAGTAGAAAATTAGGCGGATCAGGTTTAGGACTTTCGATTGTTAAAAATATTATTGAGCTTCACAAAGGCACAATATCAGTCAAAAGTGAAATTAATAAAGAAACAAGCTTTAAACTATCCTTTAATCTCTAGTCTTATTTATTGTAGGTCAGATTTACTAATTCGACCTACTGTGTTAAAAACCGGAGAGAGAGGGATTTGAACCCTCGGTGAAGTTTTACCCCCACACAGACGTTCCAGGTCTGCACCTTAAGCCACTCGGACACCTCTCCTCTTTTTATTATTTAACTATTATAGGTCGGATTTATTAATCCAACTTTTTTTAATAATAAGTGAAATTAAAATAATTTGCAACCTATATATCCTTATTTTTGAAGTTATGACTTTTCATTTATGGGTTTAATGTATAATTCATCAATTAACGTGCAAACAACAGCTGCCATAGCAGGCGCCAGTATTACACCCCAGAAACCTAAAAATTTTGCAGCAATCAATAACGCCATAACAATGATAACCGGGTTTATATCCAAAAATTTACTATACACAATAGGACGCGCCCAAGCATTTTGAAGCCATTGTGCAGCAAAAAATACAACAACTATCAAAACAGCTGTTATTGGTCCGCCTTGTATGTTCATCAGCAAAGCAATCACACCTGCTATTATTGGACCAATTATTGGAATTATGTCAAATATAGCTGTCATAAGCCCAAGCACAAACCAGCTTTTGACACCAATTATTATTAACCCTATTGAAGTAAATAGTCCTGCAGCAAACATAACAGACAATTGCGCTATCATATATCCGCCAATTTGGGTTGATAAATTGTGGGTTATTTTATCTGCTTTAGTTTTATTTTCATTTGGAAAAAACATTAAAAAACGTTTCTTTACATAAACTTTTTCACTTACCCAATAATATGTTGTCAAAGCCACAGCTATGATAACCGTAATCCATTGTGAAAGCGCGGCTGTAAAATCCTTAAACCCGCCTAATATATTTTTACTTGTTGCGGATATGTTATTGATTAATGCATCAACATCAATAAACGATTTTAAACTTATTGCGCCTATTTTTGATGTTTCAACAAAATAAGTAACCTGTTTTAATGTATCCGGCAAATCCTTTAAAAATCCATACATCTCTTTTATAGCTATAATTAATGCTGGTGTTAAAATAAGCAGCATTATTATAACTGCTATTGTTAAAACAAGACCTGTTGCAACATTTCTTGGCATCTTTTGTTCCAATTTATCAACAATCGGATTAAACGAACAGGTAAGAACATATGATGCAAAGAGGATTAACATTATATCAACTATTTTATACATTAAATATGCAAGAATTATAATTCATAATACTAACAATATATTTTTTATTGAAAAACGTTCACCTGCCACAGTTTTTTTATACTCCCATTTTTATGAATATAGTGATTATACTTTATTTAAGCTTTTATTTCAAGTTTGAAGCATAACAACAATTTTTCTCATATTTGTACTTTGTTCAAAATCAATAAATAAAATCCTTGACATTTCATTTATATACAACTTTTTATCAATTATTGGCAAGATAAGCATGTTGTTATTTCCAACGTGAATAATTTTTTGATAATTTCT
>USEW01000091.1 GCA_900553845.1 uncultured bacterium | reverse complement strand
CATACCAAAACATTTCGCAATGTTAAGAGAATAGACACAATCCTTTTAATATTATATTGTTATATGTGTATGATTGTGTTAAAAATGGGATATGAGAAAATTTAGCAAGGAATTATTAAAAGAATTAGGCTTCTTACCTAAAAATGGTACTATTGGTGTTTATTATAAAAAATACAAACAACATAATGATTATTGTATAAATATTGATTTTACAAGTGAAACCATTGATTATGGTAATTTAATAACTTTCGACTGTAAAACTACACAAAATTTTTCCCAGGCTGAAAATGGGGTTGTACTAGAATGTGTTAATAGATTATTAGAAAAAGGATATAAACCACAAAATATAACTTTAGAAAAAGTTTACCCTTCTGGACACGGACATTCTGGAAGATTGGATATCTTGATAACAAAAGATTCAAAAGCATTTTTAATGATAGAGTGCAAAACTTGGGGAAAAGAATTCAATAATGAGCTTAACAATATACAAAAAAATGGCGGACAACTTTTAACATATTTTCAAAATGATAAAGATGCTGAATATTTGATGTTATATACTTCAAGACTTAGTAGTGATAAAATAGAATATCAAAATGAAGTTATAAAAATTGAAGATTACTATAGACAAGCAGGTAACGTTGCTGATACTTATGAGCGTTGGAATAAACAAACTTATTCAAATGGTATTTTTGAAGATTGGGTAAATCCTTATTGTTATAAAAATAAGCCGTTAACAAAAGCGGATTTATTAGAATTAACAGAAGAAAATAGCGGTAAAATTTTCCACGGTTTCTTGTCTATATTAAGAAAACATTCTGTATCTGACAAGCCAAATGCTTTTAATAAGATCTTTAACCTTTTTTTAGCTAAAATATATGATGAAAAGAAACGAGAAAATGATAAGCTAGAATTTCAATGGTTAGAAGAAGTAGATAATGCCGTTGATTTTCAAGTTAGGCTTTACAATTTACACAAATCAGGATTATATGAATTCTTAAAAAAAGAAATTGAAGGCATTTCAGATGAAGATTTTAAGTACGAAAATGAAGAAGAATTATTAGAAAAGAAAAAAAAATTCTTAAAATTTAACAAAGTTTTTGATATAAAAGATGTTATTGATGATGAATCTTTTGATGATAACTTTAAAGTTTTAAAAGAAGTAGTGCAACTTTTAGAAAAGTATCAAATAAGATATCCGAGAAAACAGCAACATTTAAGTGATTTTTTTGAAAGATTATTATCAACAGGCTTAAAACAGGAAGCTGGACAATTTTTTACACCACCTCCTATAACAAAATTTATAACAAAATCATTGCCACTTGATAAAATGCTTGCAGAGTCTATAAATCAGCCAGTGCCTAAATTGCCTGCAGTTATTGACTATGCTGCTGGAAGTGGACATTTTATTACTGAAATAATGGAAGCATATCAAGATTGTATTGATAATATTGACACCACGAACTTTTATCCTGAAGCAACTAAAACTGTTAGCAAATGGAAATTAGACCCATATTCTTGGGCTGGTAAATATGTTTATGGCATAGAAAAAGATTATAGACTTGTGAAGGTTGCAAAAGTAGGCTGTTATTTTTATGGTGACGGTTTAGCACAAGTTATACACGGTGATGGATTGGATAGTTTTAATTATTCGAAAAATTATGTTGGTTTGTTGTCGGAAAATACAAAGATAGAGGACTCAAAAAAAGCGAAATTTTCAATAGTAGTCTCAAATCCACCTTATTCTGTTGATGCTTTTAAAGGTAATATTAAAAATAGCAATGTTAGTGAAGAATTTGAGTTATATAAATATTTGACTGATAGAAGTTCTGAAATAGAATGTTTGTTTGTTGAAAGAACAAAACAACTATTAAAAGATGGTGGTGTAGCCGGTATAGTTTTGCCCAGTTCAATATTAACAAATGCAGGCATATATACAAGAACAAGAGAAATACTTTTAAAATACTTTGAAATTATTGCAATAACAGAACTGGGTTCAAATACATTTATGGCAACAGGAACAAATACAGTTGTATTGTTCTTACGAAGAAGAAATAATAAAGAGTGTATAACTTTAAAGAAAACTGTTGATAAATTCTTCACAAATCATATTGATGTTACAATTAATTGTCTTGAAACTCCTGTTTCAAAATACGTTAATTATGTCTGGGAAGGCATAACTTTTGATGATTATGTGACTTTATTAGAACAAAATCCGAATGATAAAGTAAAAGAACACAATTTATACAAAGAATATTCACAAAAAATTATATCAAAAACAGAAAAAGAATTTTGGAATAAAGTTATAGCATTAGAAAAAGAAAAAATTTATTACTTTATTCTTGCTTATCCTCAAAAACTCGTTATTGTTAAAACTGGTGAAAAAGAAGCAGAAAAGCAATTTTTAGGCTATTATAAATCAGACCGTAGAGGTTCAGAAGGTATGCATGCATTTAGTAAAGGTAAAAGTATTGATGAATGTACAAAACTATATGATAACAAAGTTTTTGATAACCCT
The DNA here is from genome assembly GCA_900553845.1 of uncultured bacterium. GTDB lineage: Bacteria > Cyanobacteriota > Vampirovibrionia > Gastranaerophilales > Gastranaerophilaceae > UMGS1477. The sequence continues at coordinate 4,998 of USEW01000091.1, read as the reverse complement.
AAAAAGGCAAGTACATATATCTATAAGGCCTTTGAAAATGATTTTAATTCTGAAATTGATGAAACATTAAAAGCTAACATTACAAGAATTAATCTGCTTGAAATGATGATTTTTGATAGAGCAGATTTTGAAAAATCAATAAATGTTAAAGCTAAAAAAAAAATAAAACTTGAGAGTAAGTGGAAAATTATAGAATTAGGCAATATTCCAAATTTAATTATTGAAAAAGGGAAAAGCATTACTAAACAACAAACTAAAGAAGGTACAGTTCCTGTCGTTGCAGGAGGAATTCATTATGCATACATGCATAATGTTGCAAATCGAGATGCAGATGTTATTACAATAAGTGCATCTGGTGCAAATGCAGGATATGTAAATTTTTGGGATAGGCAAATATGGGCTTCAGATTGTTCGACAATTAAATCTAATGATGACAATACTATTAATATTCGTTATGTATATGAAGTATTAAGTAGTATGCAAAATGTTGTTTATGACTTGCAAAAAGGGAATGCTCAACCACATGTTTATATTGATGACATAAAAAAAATTCAGTTTCCACTACCACCAATTGATATTCAAAAAAGAATAGTAAAAGATATTGATAAAATAGAAAATAATAGATTAGAAACTGAACAAAAACTTACCCAATTAAATAGAAGAATTTCAGGTATAATTGATGAAATTGAAACATATAACATAATGACTATACAAGATGTTTGTTCAATGAAAATTACTGACGGCACACACCAAACACCAACATATTGTAATAAAAAAGAAGGGGTCCCTTTTATTTCATCAAAAGATGTTACTACAAAAAAAATTAATTGGGATGAAAATTCTATTAAATATATTATCCCGGAACTTCATGAAAAATTGTATAAAAGAATTGCACCTCAAAGAGATGACGTTCTTCTTGCAAAAAATGGAACTATTGGCGTTGCTGCATTAGTTGAAACAGATAGAATTTTTGATATATATGTAACTTTAGCTGTATTAAGACCAAATAAACAACTAATTTTGCCAAAATACTTGTTATATATTGTTAATAGTGATTTCTGCTATAAGCAATTTAATGAAAGTATTCAAAAAGGTATGGGAGTGCCAAATTTGCATTTAAACAAAATACAAACTGTCAAAATACCAGTTCCAAGTTTACGAATACAAAAAGAAATAATTACTCAAATAGAAGAACTTGAAAAACAAATCACAGAAGCGCAAGCAATAATCAACAATTCAAAACAACAAAAACAAGAAATTTTAAATAAGTATTTATTATAAATTATAATACCTGTTTTTCAGGACTTATTTTTTACAATAATAACAATACTATTTTCTAAAGATTTTTTAACGTCAATTACTCTTTGATTGGAGCTTCCGACCCATTCTAGATTATTATCTTTAAGTTCTTCAACAAATTTTCCCTCAGCAATTACATCAATATCAGAAATTTCTTCAAGGTCTTTTATTTGTTCCCAGACATAACCTGTATAGATCCATATTGTTTTATTTGGATAAAGTTTTCGGCACTTTTTTATGAGTCTAAAAACTTCACTTCTATTATAAGGCATAAGCGGATCACCTCCACTAAATGTTATGCCATCAATATAAGCTTTATCAAGAGCATCAAAAAGCTCTTTTTCTGCCTCTTTATCAAACTTAAGTCCGCAATTTTTATCCCAAGTTATTGGATTCTGACAGTTTTTGCAGTGGTGTTCACAGCCTGAAACCCACAAGACAACACGTAAACCTTCTCCGTTTAGCATATCTTCTTTTGTTATGTCATGATAATTCATTTTACCTGCTCACCCTGTCTTTAATTTCTTCCATCTTTGCTACATTTAGACGAGTGTCGCCCTTAACCCGTGAATATGAAAGATAACCGTTCATTCTGTCAATTTTTGTTAAATTTTTGCTTCCACATTTAGGGCATACATCCATTGACAATTCTTGATGTCCGCAATCATCGCAATATGCCAATGAAAGATTTACACCTTCGTAAAAACCTTTGTCCATAGCTCTTTTTACAAGAGTTTTTATTGCTTTTGTATTATAAGAGACAGGATATTTTACGTATTGGATTTTTCCTCCGTTTAAAAGTTCCCAGAACCTGCCTTCCAAATCCTGTTTTTCTATAGGGCCGATATTTTCTGACACATGGCAGTGGAAGCTATTTGAAACATATCCTCTGTCTGAAACTTTATTAATAACTCCATATTTTTTACGGAATTGTTCTACTTGCAATCCGCATAGATTTTCAGCAGGGGTTCCATAAATAGCATAAAGATTACCGTCTTCTTCTTTAAACTGGTTAATTTTTTCGTTGATATATTTCATTACTTCAAGTGCAAACTCTCCGTCTTCAACAAGAGATTTACAGTTATAAAGTTCCTGCAACTCATTCAATGCAGTGATACCGAAAGATGCAGTTGAAGATTTAAGAATTGGCTTAATCTTGTCTTGAAGCCCAAGGTTGCCACCATAGAAGCCACCTTCACAGAATCCTAGCGGGTTAATAGAAGCTCTCATTTCCCCTAGATATTCATATGTACGCTTATGCAGGTTTCTAATCATTTCCAAATAATAATCAAGAACTTTATAGAAATCCTTATTTTCTTTTTGAGCCTTGGCATAAATCATTGGCAGGTGAAGACTTATTGCTCCAACATTAAATCTGCCTACAAATACAGGTTTGTCATTTTCATCAGCAGGTTTCATTCCGCCTTTTTGATACCAAGGAGACAAGAAAGCTCTGCATCCCATTGGTGAAATTACACGTTTATATTTTTTATACATGCTTGCAATATAACCTTCACCTGTTAATGATAGCCAATCCGGATACATTGCTTTTTTAGAGCATTCAATACCTGCATTAAATACATCTTCCAATTCTTTACCTTTGCCATGAAGTTCTTCATCGTATAAGAATACAACTTTAGGAAATAAAACAGGCTTTTTATTTTCTTTTTTACCCTGCCCCTCTTTTCTTACTTGAAGCATCATCATTGATGCCATTTTTTCAAATCTTTCAGTACCAAGCCCCATTGTCATCGCTATAAACGGATAATCCCCGCGGCTTGAAGCGACTGTATTAAACTTGTATTCCCAGCCTTGAAATCCGTCATGAAAATCTTTTTCAACGTCATTGAGGGCTTCTTGCTCTGCTTTTTCTGGAGAAACACCCATTTCAATATATCTTTGGTATTTTTTATTAAATGTTTTTTGTGCATATGGGCCAAGAATTTTATCCACTTCTGGCACGGTAAAACCGCCATATTGCTGACTTGCAGCAGCCATAACTATATCACCTATTACATCAAAGGCAACTTCTAATGTTTTAGGCTCGTTATACCAGAGATTACCCATTTCAAAACCGCCTTTTAAGACATTTGCAACATTAAATAGACAGCAGTTTATTGTGTCGCGTCTTGCTGACATATCATGAATATAAATATATCCGTCACGAATAGCTTGCAATTCAGGTACTGTTAAAAAGAACTTTTTATATAATTCTTTATTCAATTGATTAAAAATTAAAGAACGTTTTGTTGAAACAAGAGCAGAATCAGCATTGGCGTTTTCTTTATCCCCTATATACATAATTTTTTGACTATCCTGATAAACTTTATCAAGCATGTGAACAAAGTCAATTTTATAATTTCTGTAATTTCTATAGCTTTTAGCAACTTTCGGGTTTAAGTTTTCAAGTGCGTTTTCAACAATACAATGCATTTTAAAAATTTCAATTTCTGATTGTCTTGTTTCTATAATGCTTGTGTTAACATAATTACAAATGTTTTCAATTTCTTTTTCATTAAATTCAACAAGCATTCTTGCTGCGGATTTTTTTACCGCAGAAACTACTTTTTGCACATTATAATCTTCTTTAGTACCGTCTTTTTTAATTATTTTTATATTATTAAGATTTAATTTATTTTCATAATCTATAACTTTTTTTATAGGATTTACGTTATCCATTGATTTTGGTCTGGTAACAGTTGACTCTTGAATTGAATCCTCTATGCCCAACTCGTTAATGTTAATGATTTTTCCCTTGCTTAAATGTTGCATGTTAATCTCCTTTTTTTTCATAAAAAGGCAGAAACAGGGTAGCTCCCGTAATATCAAATTTATTTACTTTTCCCAAATTCCTGTCTCGAGGTGCTTACTCAATTAAGTATTCCGACTTTCACGGTTGCGGACCAGCGAGTGATTTTCACACTACTTTCCTTAAATTGTTCTTCTTATTATAATATAAAAATATAGTAATGGAAACATTTATTAATAAAATTTAACTCTTTTGTTATCTATAGCACCTATTCTTTGTATTAATTTGTAACATTTAAGTTCATAAGATTTACATTCTTTTTATATTAAACAATATTGGTTTATAAAATTATAATCTACTTTACTAATATTAAACTTGAATAAATTCTTCTAAATCGGCCAAAGTCCGCACTGTACAGGGTATTTGACACTAAAAAGAGGTTCTTTCGTAAGCCTCTGTATTTTAATGGTGGAGACGGTGGGAGTCGAACCCACGTCCAAAACGGTAACATTTAAACCTCTACGAGTGTATAAAGTTTAAAATTCAAGTTATAATGTCATACTTTCAAACTTAGAATAACTCAAAGTAAATTATAAGCTATTTACAAGCTTAAAGGAAATACTTAGATTGAATGCCCTTTAAACATTCAACCGCAACTTGCATAATTTACCTCAATTATCGGCAAGCTGGACAAATTGAGGTGGCTGAACTGCTATAACGATTAAGCAGCTTTACGTGCTTGAGCACGTGAAAAATCAGCAACTACAACATTATCTGTAGCGTTTATTTTAATTTGCTCGTTTTAACGAAGAACAGCGCTTCGACTCGCAATTTAAATGCAACAATCGCCCTGTCAAATCCAAAAGCGTCCCCATATTTAATTTTAAATGTACAATGTGTTTTCATGGGAATAATGAATATGCTGAAGAAGCAAAACCATTAAAGAATAT
>USEW01000090.1 GCA_900553845.1 uncultured bacterium | reverse complement strand
TCGTGCACTACGTGCACTCAAACAGACTTGGCTTTGACAATGTTTCGTTAAGTGATAATTGTTCGCGGCTGCGAATGGGTTGCATTTCTTGTGTTCACCCCATGTTAGTGGATAAAAATGACAAAGTTTGGATGAAAGTAAATGTTTGATATCAATGATAAAGGCAAACCATACGCAGCTCGGAATAAGCAGTCCTGTCTTGGATTTCCTTCAAGCTCAAAGCACTTCGCCTGTCGGACTTCGTGCTGTCGGCTTCGGCCTTTTTCCGCATTCCCCCGATTGTTGCATTGAAGTCCAACCAATGAATTACGCTTTTTTCCCGCCTGAGGCATGCCGTCTTCACTGTCGAGAAGCCGTCTAGCCACGGCGGTCATTAACTACTTCGCTTTATACTCGGAAGCTGGGTCGTTTCCTCGTCTAAAGCTCCGCACGGCTTACGCTTTTCACGCATTCCCCCGATTGTTGCGTTGAAGTTCAACCAATGAATTTAGCTTTTTTCGCTCCCCGGGACTTGCCCGTCCGCCAGCTCCTCTTGTAGGCGAAGCCTGAAAGGCTGAGTCGTACAAGGGAGGATGCCCTTTAGGGAAGAATACGCTGCCCCAGGCATTTTATAACCGTCCGAAGGACATAAAATATAAATAAATACTATACAAAAAAAGGAGACAAAATGATTACAAAAGATAATGAATTAAATCAAAATATCGAAAAAATAGGCAACGATTTTTGTAAACTTAAAAGCCTTATCCAAATACTTGTTGCAGCCATTTATATGGAAGAGGAAGTTGAAATAAATATTGGTGATATACAAATATTGTCAAATGTTATTTTAAACGAAGTAATAAAAATCAATGAAAATATCGAGAAAATAACAGTTAATCTCTAAACAAAAATACTAAGACTCTTTAAAATAATCCCTATCTTTAATTTCATCAGGCAAAAACTGCTGTTTATGATTATAATCAAGATGCGAATAAAAATACCCGTCACCAAAGCCATATTTTTTAGCATCCTTATAATGACAATCCCTTAAATGCATAGGCGGCAAATAGTCTTTTCCTGACCTAATATCATTTATAGCCTCATCAATAGCCGTAATAGTCTGGTTGGATTTTGGTGCATTTGCTATATAGATGACAGCTTGAGCAAGGGGGATTCTACCTTCGGGCAGCCCCAAAATTTCAACCGCTTTATGAGCATTTATAGCAATATTTAAAGCATTTGGGTCTTGATTGCCAACGTCTTCACTTGCTGTAACAATCAAGCGACGGGAAATAAACCTGGGGTCTTCACCTGATTCAATAAGTTTGGCAAGGTAATAAATGGCTGCATTTTTATCACTTCCACGAAGACTTTTTTGAAAAGCTGATGCAAGATCATAATGCTCTTGTATAGAATATTTTATATTTGTTTTTTGTGCTAGGGTTTCAAGCTCGCCAAGCTTTATAACACGGGTTTCACCCTCAAAAGACGATGAAAAATATGCTTTTTCAACAAGATTTAATGCACTTCTTGCATCACCATTTGCAAAACGGATTATAAAATTGACTATTTCATCTTCATATAAAACTTCACCATACTTATCTTTTAAATAATCAAACCCTTTTATAATTATTTTTTTTATTGACTCGTTATCGATTTTATTTAATTGTATAACAGATGTTCTTGATAAAAGAGCGCTATTTACCTGAAATGAAGGGTTTTCAGTTGTTGAACCAATTAAATAAATCAAACCTGATTCCAAATGCGGCAATAATGCATCCTGTTGGGTCTTTGAATATCTGTGTATTTCATCAATAAATAATATAGTTTTTATGTTGTGGATAAGATTTTCTTTAGCACTTGCAACAATATCTTTTATATCCTTAACACCTGATGATGTAGCTGATAACTCAACAAAACGTGCATTTGTATAATTTGCAATTAGTCTTGCAAGGGTCGTTTTTCCACAACCTGGAGGTCCAAAGAAAATAAAAGAAAACAAACGTTTTGACTTAAGTAGGTTTAATAATGGAGAATTATTTGATATGACATTTGTTTGACCTAAATATTCATCCAAAGTCTTTGGACGCAATATTTGTGCCAATGGTTCCTGTCTATTTTCTTTTTCAAGTTGTGTAAATAAATTCATTTTTCTTTTACCGTTTTTTATAATAATATAATAACATTAATTTATATAATTGAGGAATTTTTTGATATGATAGATTTTGATTTTAGGAATATAAATATTAAGCGGGTTTTAGTACTTGCTTTTTCTTTGTATCTTCTTTATTTAATCCCAAGCTTGATTGTAGCCAATATAACAAAAGGTACACCAAAATGCAGCTGCTGCAAACATAAAACTCAGCTTACATTCTGGACTCTTCAATTGAATAGTCAAGAGGATTATTTTAAAAAACTTATACAAAAATTTGAACATGAAAATCCTGATATAAAAGTAAATTGGATTGATGTACCTTATCAGGAGGGAGAAAAAAAGGTTTTAGCTGCCTTGCTTACCGATAACCCTCCTGATTTAATTAATCTTACATATGATTTTTCAATGACACTTGCTGGCAAAAAAGCTTTACATGAAATACCAGAAGTTTGTTTTAAAGATTATATTAGCGAAATAAAAAATTCCTTAAATTATGAAGGCAAATATTATGCTATACCTTTTTATGCAACTTCTGCTATAACAATAGTTAATTATGATATATATAAAAAATCTCTATTAAATAAAAAAATAATAACCTATGATGATATGTTTGAATATGCAAAGCAAGTTAAACAAAAAACAGGCAAATATATAATTTTCCCAACTTTAACTGAAAATGATACTATTTTAAAATTATTAAATAAATATGATATTGATTATTATAATTTAGCAAGTGAAAAAGGTAATTATATATTTAGCGAATTTAATAGGTTGTATAATAGTGATTTAATTCCAAGAGAATCAATTACTCAGGGACATCAGGAGGCATTGGAGCAATATTTAAGCGGACAAACCATGTTGATTGTGACTGGAGCAAATTTTTTGAACATAATTCGAGAGAATGCCCCTCAAGTATATGAAAAAAGTGTTATATATCCTCAACTTATAGGTGATAACGGTAGATATGACTTTTCGTTAATGGATTTAGCTATACCAATAAAATCTAAACACAAAACACAAGCAATACGGTTTGCCATGTTTTTGACAAATGAGAAAAACCAGTATGAATTTGCACAAAAAACTTCAGTTTTGCCTGTTAATAGTGAAGCATTGCAAAAGTTTATAAAAATTTTGAATAAAGATAAAACAAAAGAAAATAAAGCCAAAATAACAAGTGCATTGCAATTAAATAATCTTGTCAATGCACCATATATAGGTGATGATAAAAAATGTATAATTGATACAATAAATATATATGTTCAAAAAATATTACTTGAAAAAAACAGATTTCAAATCAAAAATCTCCTTCAAACAGTTGAAAATAAAGTAAAAAATTGTAAAAAATAAAAAAATACTTGTCATATTTAAATTTTAAGTATACAATAAATACATGATGTTTAATGGTGCATTAAGATAAAGATTTATTGAAAAAGAGGAGTTTTGTTTGCACCTTGAGAATTTTTAAAAATGAAATATGTATTTACACTAAAGAAAAAGAATAAAGGGAACTTGGAAAATAAATGTATACCAATAAATGTATAAAGTGCGGTTGTGAGTTTGAGACAAAAAATCCAAAAAGGGTAATATGTCCCAATTGTTTGTATCCTGAAAGAAAAACAGGAGCGGCAGAAGACGGAAGTTTGACATCTTATTCAGCCAATGCTGAAAGTGTACCAAGAACTTCATATAATAGTTATTCAGCTGGAAGTGAACGTCAAAATGTTAACTATTCAAGCCAACGAATGTCAAATGGTGGCAATTACAATAGAGCAAACAGTTCTAACTATTCAAACCAGAGATATAATAAACCGTATAATTCTTCATATCGTAAAGAAAGCGGCATTACTGGTGGATATAGAAATAATAGCTATAATGCCGCACAAAGACCGTATGGTAATCAAAATCCAAGACGTCCACAGCAAAAGTCTTATAATCAACGCGGAGGCGGCGGTTTTAAACCAAGATATAATCAAGGCGGTCAAGCTCAACGTCGGGATGTTTCAAAACGTTTATTGATTACAAAAGAGCAGATGATTGAAATTGAAAATTTATATAAAGCAATGTTACCTTTGCCAAACCATGATGCATACGAGGTTATTGCTGAAAAATTAAGTATTGAACCGAGAAAAGTATTTTTTGGTATAAATCTTATCCGTCAAAAATTGATGTTACCTAAATTAAATTTTCCAAAGAGAAAGCTTGCTGTAACTGAAGACCAGGTTTTTGCTATTAAAAATTTGTATGAACCGCTATTACCATTGCCACCTATAGGCTGTCATAAAATAATAGCAGCACAATTAAAGATGGACGAATGGCGTGTCCATGTTGGTATTGGTGTAGTTCGTCGCCAAATGGGGCTTGAAAGATGGAATTTGGAACGAACTGACATTCCTGAATCGTTAAGAGAAAAAGAAGTTCAATCTAAAATACGTAAAGCTGAGAAAAAGGCATTGGAAAAGGCTAAAAAAGCTGAGTTAAAAAGAAAGCGTGAGCTTGAAAATGCTGCTAAAGAGGCTGAGAAAAAACAAACTAAACTTGATAATGTTGATTCCAATATTGAAGAAACAAAGATTGTTCCACAAGATGAAAACTTAAATGATGTTGGCAAAACTAATGAAACTGCTGCTGAGGAAGTTAAAAATACTGCAACAACAGTAAAAAAACGTATAGTTAAAAAAGCACAGACTTCATCGGAGGAATAATGCCCGACAGTGAGCTTATTTCTGTTGCTAAAATTTTAAATTTTCATGGTATAAAAGGTGAAGCAAAAGTCGGATATTCTATAGGTAATGAAAATAAATTAAAAACTTTAAAATCACTTTTTGTTTATTATCAAAATGAATATTTGGAATTAAAAATAAAAAGTTTAAAATTTCATAAAAATTTTGCAATTATTAAATTTGAAAATATTAATACGGTTAATGATATTGTTAAGTATAAAGGCTTAAATTTATATATTAAAAAAAGTCAGGCAATTGAAAATTTAGACGAAGATGAATATTTAATCTCACAACTTACCGGATTAAAAGTTTATGATAAATTCGGTTTATTTTTAGGAATTGTTGAAGAAGTTGCTGAAAATAAAGCTTCAAGTTTGCTAAGTGTGAGGTATAATGAAGATAATAAGTTATATTTTGTACCCTTTGTGAAACAGCTTGTCTTAAAAGTTGATTTAAATGAAAAATTTATTGTTGTTAACAATATTGAAGGTTTAATTGGACAATAAAAATGAAATTTAATGTATTAACTTTGTTTCCGCAGATGATAAATGACTATTTAAATTATAGTATTATAAAACGTGCTTGCGAGAATAATTTGATTTTTGTTAATACAATAAATCCAAGAGATTTTACAACAAATAAGCATAAAAAAGTGGATGATACTGTTTATGGCCATGATGCGGGTATGCTGCTTCAAGTACAACCATTTATTGATGCTTTAAATTCAATAGAAAAACAAGAGAATAGCCAAACTATAATTATGTCGCCGGATGGTGAAGAATATAATCAAGAAATGGCATTTGAATTTAGTAAATTAAACTCATTGAATATAATATGCGGACACTATGAAGGATTTGATGAAAGAATTAAAATTATATCAAAAGCCCGCGTAGTATCAATGGGGGATTATATTCTGACAGGCGGCGAACTTGGAGCATTAAGCATTATTGATAGTGTTTCTCGATTAATACCAAATGTTTTGGGAAAAGCTGAGTCTTTTATAAATGAATCATTTAGTGAATATTTGCTCGAAGCGCCTCAATACACAAAACCCAGAGAATTTATGGGGATTAATGTACCGGATGTTTTACTAAACGGTAATCATCGGGAAATATATATTTGGAAACGAACACAACAAATAAAAAAAACAAAAGAATTACGTCCTGATTTATTTTACAAATTTTTAAAATCTAAATTGTCTAAAGATGATATAAAAATATTAAAAGACTTAAATATAGGTATATTTACATAAATTAACTTTTTTTAATATATTTTTTTTAAATAATCATGTTTATAATATAATATTAATATAGTATTTGTATTTGAGGTTAAATTATATTGAATAACTCCAAACTTACCTTATGGATATTTATTGCATTAATGCTTGGTATAATTTTTGGTTGGTTAGCACCAAGTTTGGCAATAAAATTCCAACCTCTTGCTGATATGTTTTTGCGAATGGTAAAAATGATAATAGCACCATTATTATTTTCAACATTAGTTGTTGGAATAGCAGGACATGGAGACATGAAAAGTCTTGGTAAAATAGGGCTAAAGACTTTAATATATTTTGAAGTAGTAACAACTTTGGCTTTGATAATAGGGTTAATGTCAGCACACTTTTTCAAGCCGGGTTTAGGTTTTAATATACAGGCACAAGCGTCACAAATGCAAGCAGTAAATCAAATGTCGCAAGTAAGTGCTCATACATCTGTATCTGATATGATTGTACATATTGTGCCAACAAGTATAGTTCAGGCAATGTCAGAGGGTAATCTTCTTCAAATAGTTGTATTTGCATTATTCTTTGCTTTTGCTATTTGTGCTGTCGGTAAAAAAGCTAAACTTGTGTTGGATTTTTTAAGTTCTACTTGTGAAATAATGTTTAAGTTTACCGAACTTGTTATGTTTTTTGCTCCAGTTGGTATTTTTGCAGCAATTGCGGCAACTATTGGAAGCAATGGAATTGGAGTATTGGCAAGTTATTTTAAAGTAATTGTATCTGTTTATGCTGCATTAATTTTATTTGTAGCTATTGTTATTGCCTTTGCTTGTAAAATTACGGGAATTTCATTTATTGGTCTACTAAAAGCTATACAGGAGCCTGCATTAATTGCATTTTCAACAGCAAGTAGTGAAGCAGCATTTCCTAAAGCGATGGAAGTTATGGAAAAATTTGGTGTTCCTAAAAATATTGTAAGTTTTGTTATTCCAACAGGTTATACATTTAATTTAGACGGAACAACGTTATACCTTTCTTTGGGTGTAATTTTTGCAACACAAATTGTCGGTATTGAAATGACTTTATCACAACAAATTATGATTATGTTGGCTCTAATGCTCACATCAAAAGGTGTTGCAGGTGTTCCAAGAGTTTCTCTTGTTGTTATGGCTGGAACTTTAGCAAGTTTTAACTATCCGTTAATTGGTGTTGCTATTTTGCTTGGTATTGACCAGATTCTTGATATGGGCCGTACTACTGTTAATTTAATCGGAAATTGCATTGCATCTGTTGTTATTGCAAGGTGGGAAAATGAGTTTGATTTTGTAAAAATGTCAAAATTTTTGGAAAATAAAAATATAAAAATCGGGAAAAAAATTAAAAAACATATTCGACTTCAAAATTTAAAATCAATTAATAATTATGATAATAACTTAAATAATGAAAACTTTATTAATCCAACTTTAAACTAGCCGTTATGCTA
>USEW01000089.1 GCA_900553845.1 uncultured bacterium | reverse complement strand
TTACGTCCCCAAGTTCCAATTATTGTTATATCAGATTCTGAAGCTACTTGTCGCAGATTAAATTTATTCTGGGATATGTTCCCATTCTGTCGTAATTGGGATAGAGTTCTTAATCGTGAATTCTTAATTGAATTGGATGAATTCTTGCTTTCAAATACTGATTTAAAAACTGATGACCGTGTTATTTTAACAGGTTCAATACCTAAATTGATTACTGGAAAAACAAACTTCATTCGTGTTCACAGAATTGGCGCAACATCAGTTGAAGATGTATAGTTTTATAAACTAAATATATATATAAAAAACGCTATTTTATTTTTATAGCGTTTTTTTATTATTCATTATCCTCATCATTTGTATTATTTGGTTTTGTGTTAGTATTTATGTTTGATAATCTTTGTTTTTGAGCTTCAGAAAAATAAGTGCTATCTTTAAGTTCTTTTGCAACATCTTGAGCGCGTTCTTTAATGGCATTATCAGAATAAGAGTTAGCTTTTTCCAGAGCTATAACAATGTTTTCAGGTCTTTTAAATTTATGTTTGCTTTCTAAAGTTGTTATATTTTCGCTAATTACTTCAAGAATATTAATTAATATTTCTGGCTTACTATTAAATGTTTTTAATAAACTACTTATTTGCCCATCAAAAATTAAAGGTTTTAATAACTCTTTACGTATACTATTATCATTTGATTGTTCAATGGATTCTTTTACATCTTTTTTTATTTCTTCAGATTCATCATCAATATCTTCAGCTTTATTTGAGCCAAATAAATAATGAACACCATGTCCAACAAAGTTCATAATGTTGTCTTTAATTGTTGTATCTTTTTCTTTTAAATTGCCTTTTTCATCAAGCTTGCCATTCTTTTTATTTTCTTCATACGTTTTCATTGAACTTGAGCAAAATTTATAACCACCAAAAATACTTAAACCAGCAAGTATTAGTCCAAAATTATCCGTGCAAAATTGACCTATTTTTGTAAACACAGTTTTAAATCCATCCCAGAAGCCTCGACCGGATGATTGGCTGCCAAGTGGGATATAAGAATCATTTTCATAGGAAACAGTATTTACAGGAATATATGTTTGTTGCATATTTGTTGCCACATCTGCAAGCTGCTGTGGCTGTGTACCCATTGAAATCATCTGTTGGTTATATGGTATGTTAAACATTATTTCCTCAACTAATACTTACTTCTATACTTTATAAAAAACATAGATATATAAAAAATTGCTTATTTTTATATAACTTCTTTACAAAACTTAATATAATAAATAAAAATAACTATAAACTTAAGAAAGCTTCGTTAACAATTTGCATGATATTTTCATTTGAAATCAAACTTATTGGTTCGTTATCTTTTTTTAAATGTATTAAATATTCAATATTTCCTTTGGGACCTTTTATGGGAGAATAAGTCAAATTTATAGTTTTAAGATTTAATTTTTGAGTTTTGCTTACTATGTTTGAAATAATATTAAAATGGACTTTTTTATCTTTAACAACACCATTTTTACCAACATTTTCTTTTCCGGCTTCAAATTGAGGTTTAATAAGTGCTACTATTTCACAATCCTTTGAAGTAAGGTTAACAATATTTTCTAAAACTTTTAAAATCGAAATAAATGATAAGTCCATAGCACAAAATATAGGGAGTATATCATTTTTGTCATAAATTTGAGAATGAGCACAATTTTTTATATTTGTTCGTTCAATAACTTTAACTTGTTTGGTATTTTGTCTTAATTTCCAGGCTAACTGTCCATATCCGACATCAACAGCATAAACAAATTTAGCTTGATTTTGCAACATACAATCAGTAAATCCACCGCTTGAAGCTCCTGCATCAAGACAAATCTTATCTCTTAAGTCAATATTAAAAAATAATAATGCTTTTTCTAACTTGAAACCGCCACGGGAAACATATTTTAAGGTTTTAATATTTATATCATATTCTTTATTTTCATCAATATCATAGGCAGGCTTATAAATTGTTTCACCGTTAACTTGTACGTCACCTGCAATTATAGCATTTTGTGCTTTGGTTTTAGTTTCAAAATATTGTTTTTCGCATAAATATGCATCAAGTCGTTTTTTTTTCATAATAAATTATATATTTTTTAAATTAATAAAAGAGTTTTCCCTGGATATGGCAACTTTACCACTTCTTACAAGTTCTTTTATTCCAAGTGGTCTTAAAAGTTCAATTAATGAAGTAATTTGCCGTTCTTCACCAACTGCCATAAGTGTATAGGTTTTGGGAGAGACATCAATTATTTTAGCATTAAATATTTCAGCTATCCTTAAAATTTCAGAGCGGCACTCGTCACGTGCTGTAACTTTAACAAGTATTAACTCATTTGAAACAGAGTCATCATCTGTAACTTCCAAAACTTTTAATGTCGGAATTAAACGATTTAATTGTTTTGTTATCTGTTCAATTATGCCCGTTTGTCCTTTTGAAACAATTGTAATACGGGAAAAATCAGTATCAAGCGTAGGTCCAACGGTTAAACTTTCAATATTAAAACCTCGTCCTGAAAAGAGACCGACAACGCGAGATAGTACACCGGCTTCATTTCTAACTAAAACAGATATTGTATGTTTTTGTTCACTTGTCATTACTTTCCTCTTTTTTTAATATTTATAATTCTTCATTTTGGCAAGTTTCATTGGATAAAAGCACCTGATTTAAAGGATGACCTGAAAGTACCCAAGGATAAACCATCTCAAACGGTTCGACAATAAAATCTATAAATACAGGTCTTTTTGATTCAATAGCTTTATTTACAACAACTTCAATTTCTTCTTCTTTTTCAACTCGAAAACCTAAAGCTCCATAACTTTCGGCTAATTTTACAAAATCAGGACTTGAAATTTTAGTTTGCGAATAATGTTTGTTAAATAACTTTTCCTGCCATTGACGAACCATTCCCAAATAACCGTTATTAATAATTGCAACGATTATTGGTAAATTATAATCTACACAAGTTGCAAGCTCCTGTATATTCATTTGAATACTGCCATCACCTGCAATATTCAATACCAATTTGTCATTTTTACCAACGCAAGCACCAATTGCAGCAGGAAAACCAAAGCCCATAGTTCCAAGACCGCCTGAAGTTACTAAACGGCGTGATTTGTTAAATTTAAATAATTGTGCCGTCCACATTTGATGCTGACCAACTTCAGTGCATACAATGGGGTCATAATCTTTTGTTAGTTTGTAAAGCTTTTTAATAACTATCATTGGATTTAGTTTTGACGATTTTACTTGAGGCAAAGCGCGTTTATTTTTCCATTCTTTTATTTGATTTAACCAATCGTCTTTGTCTTCTTTATTAATTTTGTAACCAGATTCATTAAATTCTTTAAGTATTGAGTTTAAAACAAGTTTAGCATCACCGACTATTGGCACATCAACTTTTACGTTTTTTGAAATAGCACAAGGATCAATGTCAATGTGAACAACCTGAGCGTCTTTTGCAAATCGTTTTAAACAACCAGTAATCCTATCATTAAAACGGGTACCGACTGCAAAAAGAACATCACAATTACAAACGGCAAAATTTGCCCAGTAATTACCATGCATTCCAAGCATTCCTAAAGATAATTCATCATCACTTGGATATGTTCCTGTACCCATTAATGTGTTACAAACTGGTATATTTAATTTTTGAGCAAGTACAATAAGTTCATTCTCAGCATTTGATTGAACAACACCGCCTCCTGAAATAATAACCGGACGACGGGCTTCACATAATAGTTTTAATGCTTTTGACATTTGCCTTGGATGACCTTCATAGTTGGGGTTATATCCTGGCAACTTTATTTTATCTGGATATACAAATTCTGATTTATCACTTAAAATGCATTTTGGCAAGTCAACAACAACAGGTCCTGGTTTGCCTGTTGTTGCTATATGAAAAGCTTCTTTTATAACCCGGGGTAAGTCTTTTAAATCAGAAACAAGATAGTTGTGTTTGCAGCAAGAACGAGTAATACCCACAATATCTGCTTCTTGAAATGCATCATTGCCAATTTGATTTAATCCAACCTGACCTGTAAAAACAACTAACGGATAGCCGTCATAATATGCATTTGCAATACCTGTCACAGTATTGCAAGCTCCGGGACCGGAGGTTACAAGTGCAACACCAGGACGTCCTGTAACACGGGCGTAACCTTCTGCTGCATGGATTGCAGCTTGTTCATGACGGACTAAATAATGTTTTATATCCGGACAATTATATAATGCTTCATATATAGTTAGAATTACACCGCCAGGATAACCAAAAATTTCTTTAACATTTTCTTTTTTTAAACATTCAAGAAATATTTGAGCACCAGATATTTCTGCTTTTTCTTCTAAATCTTGTTGTTTTTGACTAAGTTCTTTCAATATTTTGCTTCTCCTTAAAATCCCGAGTTTAAGCTATATAAAATTCTAACACGTTAATATTTTATATAAAAGTTTTTTTTAAGTATTGTTACTATTCTACACTTTTTCCAGCTGGCTTTTTATAATACCTACTGATTTTGCTTTTATATTGGTTATAAGTTCATTATATGACATAACTGCAATTTGCGGGTGTGTTTTTTCAATAAATCGTCGAAAACACATTCTTATTGGGGCTGAACAAAGTATAACAGGAGCTTGTGAGTGTTTTACTATTGCTTTTTCTATTTCTTTATCCATATTTTTTATTAAAATATTGCTTATATTAGGGTCCAATGTTAGGCTTTGTCCATCAGGACTCATGCCTTGTGCTATTGCACTTTCTATGTCAGGAGCAAGAGTAATTGCAAGTAATTCTCCCGTTGCACTCAAATTTTGTTTGCAGATTGTGCGTGATAAAGCTTGACGAACATGTTCTGTTAAAAAATCCGTATTTTTGCTGACTCGAATTTGAAGACTCATTGTTTCCAATATTGTTCTTAAATCCCGAACTGAAATACGCTCCTTTAAAAGATTTTGCATAACTATTTGAACATCTGAAATATTTATTTCTGTCATTAAGTCTTTGACATAATCTTCTGAAACTTCTTTCTTTAAATTTTCAATAAGTTGTTTTACATCATTGCGTGATAAAATATCCGCAGCATTTTTCTTTATTATTTCAGTCAGGTGAGTTGAGATAACAGCAGACGGGCTAACAACAGTGTAAGATGCCATTTCTGCATTATCCTTATCTTTTTCTTCAATCCAAATAGCACTTAATCCAAATGCAGGCTCAATTGCATTTATTCCACAAATTGATGTGTCGTCTGCCATTCCGCTTGCATTCATGGCTAAATATCTATCTGGGTATATTTCTCCTTTTTCAATAGGTACACCTTTTAACTTTATTTGATAGTGATTTGGCGGCAGTTGTAAATTGTCGCGAACACGAATTGACGGCAAAATTATTCCCATTTCAAGAGCTGTTTGACGTCTTAGTTGTGATATTCTTTCAAGCAAATCGCCACCTTGTTCGACATTTAAAAGTGGAACAAGACGATAACCTATCTCAATTTCAATAGGTTCCATAGCCAAAAGCTCCATAACACTTTCACGTGAACCTTTTAGTGCTTTTTTCTTATTTTTTACCAAATCGTCTTTTTTCTTCTCTTCTTCTTGTTGTTTTGCTTCTTCCTGTTTCTTTTTCTTTTCAATATTTTTCTTATATGCTACATATGCACAAACTGCACCAATTATACAAAAAGGTATAGTTGGCATACCTGGAACAATACCTAAAAATACAAGTAACCCGGCAACTACCCCTAAAACGGTAGGGTTTGAAAACATTTCTTTTTTTATATCAGAACTTAAAGAGTCATCTTGACCGCTAGCTCGTGATACTATTAAACCTGTTGCAAATGAAATTAATAAAGCAGGAATTTGCGAAACAAGACCATCACCAACCGTTAATATTGTATAGGTGCTTAATGCTGTCATTATGTTCATTTTAAGCTGCCATACACCAATAATTAATCCACCTATAATATTTATAACGGTAATTATGATACCAGCAGTTGCATCACCTTTAACAAATTTTGAAGCACCATCCATTGTACCATAAAAATCGGCTTCACGTTCTATTTTTCGTCTTTTTTTCTTCGCTTCGTCTTCACTTATTAAGCCAGAATTTAAATCAGCATCAATACTTAATTGCTTTCCAGGCATTGAATCTAAAGTAAATCTTGCTGATACCTCTGCAACACGCCCGGCCCCCCCTGTTATTACCATAAAATTAATGATAACAAGTATTGCAAAAATAACGAATCCGACAACGTAATTGCCGCCAACAACAAACTGTCCAAAAGCATGGATAACATCTCCTGCTTCTCCATGAAGAAGTATAAGTCTTGTTGAACTTACGTTTAAACCAAGACGAAAAACTGTTGATATAAGAAGAATGGTTGGAAATGTTGAATATTCAAGCGGCTCTTTTGTGAATAAACACACTAACAATATTATAACTGATAAAGAGATATTTATTGTAAGCAAAAAATCAAGCAAGGCACTTGGAAGAGGAAGTACCATCATTCCTATTACTACTACCAAACCAATTGCTAAAATTATATCATTATTTTGTAATATATCTTTCAATTTTAACATATTTAAAATTGTAACATTCAATAATGATAAAGTCTATTTTATAACGTATTGTTAAGGTTTTTTCTTATTTTTTTCTTTATTATAAATTAAAAACCCTATTCCAAATGACAAAACACAGATAGTTATAAAAATAGGTATAAATATTTTTAAAAGTTTGTTAATGTCGGTATTTTTTTTACGTTTATTTTTTAAAGCATCTGCATATTTCTTATTGCTTTGTGTATATTCTTCAATTGATGTTTCAATATTGTCAAAAAGCGGGGCTTCACCTATCCTTATTGCTTGTTTTCCAGTTTTGTATTTGTTCGGGAAAGTTTTTACAAGATATTTATAGTATTCCTCTTTTGAACAATCACCTTCCATAATTATAATTTTTACAGGTAAGTCAGAAATTTGTTTTTTTATATCCGGCATTGATGCTAGCAAGCTTTCACTTTCTTTAGCAGTTTGTGGTATTTTTGTGCCTTTAGGTAGTTCAATATAAGAATATATATTTAAAAAAGAGCGATCATTTGCTCCATCTCCTGAGACAATCACAAGATCGTTATTTTCTTTTGCTTCTTTTAAACTTATAACAACATCCAAATCTTTTGCAACTTCTTGTCCAGTTTTCTTTTCTTTAAGTTGTTCACGAACAATGTTTCTTTTTTCATTCTTTTGTTTATCTTCATTTAATATAATTTTTCCGTTGTGGTTTTCTACATTAAAAAATGTTTCTCCGTTATTCTCTATAACTCCATCAATTTTTGGTCTGTTTTCTTCTTTTAATATTTCAAAATTATCAAAAATTGATTCACATTCATGATATCCTGCACCTTGTTTTCTTCCAGTTGAAATAAATATCTTAAAAGAATCCTTTAACTTTTTTTGTAAATCGCTGAATTTTTTAAAATAAGGTTCTGCGATTTCTTTATAACTTTTTATATATATTGGTCGATAATTATCATCGAATGCTTTGGGGCTAAAAGTAAAGTCAAAGTCGGTGATTAATGTTGTTTGTCCTGCATTAAATGATAAATTTTTGGATTTATTATGTTGATATAGCATAATATTGTTTATACGCA
>USEW01000088.1 GCA_900553845.1 uncultured bacterium | reverse complement strand
ATGATGTTGATTTGTGGATGATTTCTACAGAATTTGTCTTAAACCTGATGTTCTTATTTTCATTGTATCGAGTAAAACTAAACAGCGTAAAATTATCATCTGTATGAATAGGCCCTATGTTTTTGACTTTAACTTCATCTTGAAAACTTAAATCTAAATCTGTTTGAATAAGAATTTTAGAACCTCTATTTTTACCTATATAGTACCCTTTCTTTATTTCTGTAATTTTATATGTATCCTGTTTTTGAACTTCTTTTGGATATACAAGGATACAGCTTAATAGGCTAAATAAAAAAAATAAAATCAGGATTCACTTTAGCAGAAACCTTGATAACTCTGCTAATATTAGGCATTATTCTTGTATTTATTTTGCCATCATTAATATCCACCAAACCATCCGAAAGTAAGCTTTTATATAAAAAAACATTTTTTACTATATCCGAAGCAATGATGGCTGTTGTGAATAATTCTGATTACTATGATATAACTCAAGATGAGGTACTTAAACATCCAGAAGAATATGATAGCAATGAAGAAAATTTTTGCCAATATCTTACTAGTTATTTAAATACTGTAGGTACGATTAATTGTAATGATTCAAATGGTAATTTTAGACTTGCAAATGGTGTTGTAATATCTCATGTTCCTAAAAAAGCAACTAAGCGTACGAATCCAGACACAAGTTTGGACGAGGATGCAAACGATGATGATTTATATTTTTTGGTAGGAACTGACGGAACAATAGGAACTGAAAGTGATTTAACTGTTGAGTGCACCAAGAGGAAAGTATTTAAAATAAGGTATACATCAAATGGTAAAATTTATACACGCGAAAGTGATGCTTGTGAAAATAGTATATTAGAGAGCGGCACTCGTATTCAAAAAGATAGGGAATAATTAAACAAATAAAAGGAATTTAATATGGAAAATAAAAATTTAGCAGACATAGGGGTTTTTGGCGGTTCCGGATTTTATAAATTTTTAGATGATATAAAGGAAGTAAAAATAGAAACGCCATATGGTGCTCCAAGTAACAGCTTGCTTATAGGTAAAATAGGAAATCATAATGTAGCATTTATGCCGCGACATAGTGCAGACCATAGCATTTTGCCACATATGATAAATTATCGTGCAAATATCTGGGCAATGAAACATGTTGGTGTAAAACGTGTTATATCGCCATGTGCTTCAGGAAGTCTGCAAAAGCGTGTAAAACCAGGTGATTTTGTAATATGCGACCAATATGTAAATTTTACTCAAGGTCGAAAAGATACATTTTTTGACGGTCCCATTGTTACCCATACAAGTGCTGCTTTACCTTATTGCGAAAATTTAAGGCAATATGCTATTGATGCTTGTAAAAAGTCTGGTGTTAATTATCATGAAAAGGGGACTGTAGTTGTAATAAACGGTCCAAGATTTTCAACAACAGCAGAATCAAAATTCTTTTCAAACCAAGGTTGGGAAGTTATTAATATGAGTCAATATCCTGAAGTTCATCTGGTTAAAGAAATGGATATGTGTCCTTTAACTATTGCATTAATTACTGATTACGATTGCGGTTTGGCAGGTGACGTTCCGCCTGTTTCGCATCAAGACGTTATAAAAGTTTTTAATTCAAATATTGAAAATCTAAAAAAAGTATTATTTAATCTAATTGAATCACTTCCTATTGAAACTGAATGCGAGTGTAAAAATACTCTAGCAAATTCCAGATTATAACCGGCTTATTAAATAAAAGGATAATAAAACATGATATCAAAATTATTATATCAGGCATTTGAAATCTACTGGTGGATAATAATTATTAAAGTCTTTTTAGAATGGATACCAAATGTAAACTGGGACAGACAGCCGGTCAAGACCCTTGCTTTGCTTGTAGATCCGTACTTAGAAATTTTTAGTAAATTTACAACACTTCCAAGCGGTTTAAGTTTATCACCAATAATTGCTCTTATTTTATTACGTTTAATTCAAGTAAATTTAGTAGCATTATTAGCTCACTTTGGTCTTTAAAAAATACAAATAAGACTTGACAAAAATATTAATTATAAACTATTATAATCCTAATGAAAAAAAAATAAAAGTCGAAATATGTACTTTGAGGTGAGGAAAATATGTGTAGAATAGGTGCTTTAAAATCAAAAAATTATATGCATCCAAGTGTTGCATTAAAGCTTATGCGGTCTCAACAAAAAGGACATGATAATTCAGGTTTTGCATTTGTTATGCAAGATTTAGGCGGTATTTTTGAACACTATAAAGATTTTCCTATCCTTTCCATGGCTTGCACAGATGAAGGTATGCATATTGCCGAAAAAATATTGCACGATATTGGCTTTATAAGAGTTATGCAATGGGCACCTGATATGAAAATTGAAGAAGCTCATAAATTGAATATTGAACCCATGCCAAATTATGTATTTGAGGTTTTTAATTATCCTAAAACATATAAATATGCTACAAAAGAAGAAAAAGAAGATTTACTTTTAAATACACGTTTAAAATTAAGAAAGGCATTAAGTGAAACCGACGAAGGTTATGTTTATTCATTTTGGCCTGATACATTAATGTTAAAAGAAATAGGTGACCCAAAGGATATAGGAACATATTTTGGTTTGTGGGATGAAAATAAAGATTTTACAGCTAAAATTATAACGGCTCAATGTCGACAAAATACAAATTATGATATTGTGCGCTATGCAGCACACCCTTTCTTTCTTCAAGGATATTGTGCTCTTGTAAATGGTGAAAACACTTTTTATGAAAAAAACAAACTATTTCAAAGAAAGCTTCACAAAGGTTATATAGGTTTTGAAAGTGACTCACAATGTTTTTTATATACCCTTCATTATGTTAACAAAATATTAAAATGGCCATTAAAGTATTTTAAACATGTTATAACGCCGCTTCCTTATGATGAAATGGAAAGAAGAGAAGATGCTAAAGTGCTTTCTCGAATAAAGTCATCATTAGCTCATCTTGAGATTAACGGTCCAAATACTGTAATTGCTGTAACACCAGATGGGACAATGTTTACAACTTGTGATTCAAAAAAACTTCGACCAATTGTAATAGGCTCCACTAATGACACTGTTGTTGTAACATCAGAAGTTACAGGTATAAATGAAGTTTTACCTAAAAGGGATATAAGTAATGATATTTATCCTAATGAACGCGAAATGGTTGTAATTAATAATGATTTAAAGGTTGAAAGATGGCAACAATAAACGAAATATCAAAAGATGATTTAAATTGGCAAATACAGTATGATTCCTCAAGGTGTACATTATGTGGACGATGCGTTGCAGCTTGCAGTTTTAATGCTATAAAAGTTGATGTTGAAAAAAGAAGAAAAGTTATAAGTGTTGGTGATGTTCCAACCCCACAGGTAACTACAACAACAGTTCCAGTTATAAAACAAATTGCACGTAACGCTTCAAATTGTGTAGGCTGCGGTGTTTGTAGTCGTGTTTGTCCAAATGGAGCAATCAAAGCAGTTCATGAAGATGAAAGTCGTTTTAATATTAAATATAAATGTGAGCATGCTGATTCAATCAAAAGAGGTGGGCGTTCAAATTTAAATACAGAAGGCAGAACGCTTGATAAAATAAAAATAGGCAGAATTTCACAAATGACAGACCCTTCACTTGATGCACAACGCCATACATTTGATGTCCTTGCACCATTTGGACGCATAATACCCCCTCAGGAATTACCTTTAAGTTTGAATAGTGATGGTAATTTAGAAATATCAAAATCCATGCCGCCTGTAAATTGGATTTATCCTATTATAATAGGTGATATGTCAATTGGAGCACTATCAACAAGAATGTGGGAAGCACTTGCAATAGCAACTGCTTATTTAAATGAAGTTTGTGGTTTAAAAGTTAGAATGTGTACAGGTGAAGGTGGTATCCCAACAAGACTTTTAAAATCACGTTATTTAAAATATATGATTCTGCAAATTGCCTCAGGTCACTTTGGTTGGAACCGTATAATAAATACAATGCCTGAAATGACAGAAGATCCAGGTGGTATACTTATAAAAATAGGTCAAGGAGCAAAACCGGGTGATGGCGGACTTCTTATGGCAAAAAAAGTAGCGAGACATATTCAGGAAATACGAGGGGTTCCAAAAGCAGATTTACTTTCTCCACCAAACCATCAGGGGTTATATTCAATTGAAGAAAGTGTACAAAAAATGTTTTTGTCACTAAATTCAGCATTTAAATTTAGAGTTCCTGTTTCTATAAAAGTGGCTGCATCAGTTACAAGTGTTTCAGTTTATAATAACCTTCTTCGCGACCCTTATAACATAGTTGGCGGATTTTTCCTGGATGGTATTCAAGGTGGAACCGGAGCAGCGTATGAAATATCATTAAATCATACAGGTCATCCCATTGTATCTCGTCTTCGTGATTGTTATCTTGCAGCTGTCCATCAGGGTAAACAAGGTCAAATACCACTTTGGGCAGGCGGAGGGCTTGGTATGAGAGGTGCTTTAGCTGCTGATGCTTTTAAAATGATGTGTTTAGGCGCAAATGGTATTTTTGCAGGAAGATTATGGCTGCAAGCAGCCGGCTGTTTAGGTAATGATAGCGGTAAATGCAATGCTTGTAATACAGGCAATTGTCCTGCCGGCATAACAACACAAAACCCGCTGCTTGTCGCCAGACTTGATGTTGACAAAGTGGCTGAAAATGTTGTTAATTATTTCCTTGCAACACATTTAGAATTAAAAAAACTTATGGCTCCAATTGGTAATAGTTCACTTCCAATAGGAAGGTCAGATGCTTTAGTGTCAGTTGATAAAAATATAGCTGAGAGGTTAGAAATACAACATGTTTGTTAAAGACTCAAAATTAGAGATATGTAATATTGATTCAATTGAAAATAATAAAAGACTTTCAACTCAACAATTACTTCAATTAATCTATCAAAAAATGGATGAAGGTTATACGCAGTTTAAAATTAATGCTTGTGGTCAACATAATATTGGCGGACCATTGTGGGTTAATAATAAAGAAGCTGAATTAAAATTTATTGTTAAGAACCCTGGTCAACGTGTAGGTTCAATGGGTATGAAAGGTACAAGCATTGTAGTTGAAGGCTCAGCTCCAGCTGATGTTGGTTGGTTAAATGCAGGAGCTGAAATAACAGTAAAAGGTGATGGTGGTGATACCACAGGACATTGCGCTGCAAGCGGAAGAATTTTTATAGGTGGTCGAGTTGGTACCCGCTCTGGTTCTTTAATGAAGTATGACCCTAAATTTGAGGCTCCACAATTATGGATTTTAAAAAATACAGGTTCATTTTCATTTGAATTTATGGGGGGCGGTGTTGCGGTTATCTGTGGTTTAGATTGTGAAAATATGGATTCTGTTTTAGGACACCGTTCTTGTGTCGGCATGGTAGGAGGCACAATTTATGTTCGCGGAAATATATTGGATATTTCAGAATCGGTACTAATTGAAGATTTAAATGAGCATGATATTAATTTCCTAAATATTGGAATTAGTGAATTTTTAGATAAAATTAACAGACGTGAAGAACTTAGAAGGCTTTGTAACTGGCAAGAATGGAAAAAAATTGTTGCTAAACCATATAGTGCAAATAAAAATAATGACAGAATTTCGCTAAAAGATTTTCGTGAAAAAATGTGGATTCAAGGTGGAATTTTTGGTGATTTTTATCAAGATGATTTAAAAGTTGAAGAATTTATAACAAAAGGTGATAAAAGGCTTAGAATTCCGTATTGGAACAATAATAAATTGTCAGCTCCTTGTGAGTTTGGATGTCCTATTGGTATACCGACACAAAAACGTATAAATCTTATAAAACAAGGAAAAATTAAAGAAGCAGTTGATTTAATATTTGATTATAGTCCTTTTCCAGCTAGTGTCTGTGGTGAAGTTTGTCCGCAATTGTGTATGGATAATTGTTCTCGTTGTTTTGTTGATGAACATATAAAAATATCAGATTTGGCTATGATGTCACGTGATGTAAAATTTGATAAGTTTAAAACAGATAAAAAAGAAAAGATTGCCATTATTGGTTCAGGTGTAGCGGGACTTTCAGCTGCATGGATACTTAAACAAAAAGGGTTTGAAGTCGAAGTCTTTGAAGAAGATTCAAAAATTGGAGGTAAACTCTCACAAGTTATACCACAAGATAGATTAAGCCGTGAATCTTTAAATGCTGATTTAAACCGTATTAAAAATTCTGGTATAAAATTTAATTTGAATAAAAAAATTAAAGAATCCGATTTTAATGAACTTGAAAATACTTTTGATGCAGTTATTATAGCAATTGGGGCTCATACTCCATTTGTTATACCTTTTGAAGGACACCAACGTTTAATAAAAGGACTTGATTTTTTAAAGAAAATTAATAAAGGTGAAAAAGTTGAGCTTGGTAAAAAAGTAGTAATAATTGGAGCCGGTAATGCAGCAATGGACGTTATAATAGGTGCTTATCAAATGGGTGCGTGTGAAGTTACAGCTATTGATATACAAAAACCAATGGCATTTGAAAAAGAAATAAATCATGCTCAAAATCTTGGTGCAAAAATACTTTGGCCTTGTTATACCGATAAAATAACCAAAGAAGGTGTATGGCTAAAAGACGGTACGCTGCTTGAAGCAGATAACGTTATTATTTCAATTGGAGATAGACCCAACTTTGAATTTTTGGATAGTTCATATTTAGACGAACGTAATATGATAAAAATTAACGAATTTAATCAATGTGAAGCCAATAGTAAAGTTTTTTCAATAGGTGATAGTCTGAAACAAGGATTATTTACCAATGCAATTGCTGATGGAAGATTATGTGCCTTCAATATCATAAACATGTTTGAGAATTTACCTTTAAAGAAATATGAAAAACATCCAAAAGTAGATAAAGAAGATATAAAACCTGAATATTATACAACGTATTCCCCATTAAAAGTGCAAAATCTGCCTGGATATGAAGAAGACAAAAGGTGTTTAAGTTGTGCAACCTGCCGGGATTGTGAATTTTGTTTAAATGCATGTCCAACTGGTGCTATTGAAAAATTTAAAAATGAAAAAGGTGAAACAATTTATACGTCAAATATTGAAAGATGTATAGGATGCGGTATTTGTTCAGGTGTTTGTCCATGTGGTATTTGGACATTACAACCCAATAGTTTAAATTTTGTGTAAGTGAAAAATTATGGAAATTGATTGTTTAAAAATAATCATAAGAGAGATGAAAAAAGATGATGTACCTGAAGTTTCTTTAATTGAAAAAGAAGCATTTGGTGATCATAGGTGGCATGAGGATGCTTTTTATACCGAGTTAAATAATGAACTTTCAAAATATTTGGTTGCTACATTGGATAATGGTTCGATAGTTGGTTTTATTGGTTGTTGGTTAATATTTGAAGAAGCACATATAGCTACTTTTGCTATATCAAAAAAATATCAAAAAAAACAAATAGCACAAGCCCTTATGTGTGCTTTTATTGAGATATGTTACAAAGAAGAAATAAAATATATTACACTTGAAGTTCGAGAATCCAATGAAAAAGCCATAAACTTATATGAAAAATTCGGCATGACATCAGTAGGTATTCGTAAAAATTATTATCAGGATAATAATGAAAATGCTCTAATTATGTTTAGTGAAAATATATTTTATAATAAATTTAAAACAATCTATAGTAACATAAAAAATAAGATAAAAAAAATAGAAATAATTTATGAATAGAAAAA
>USEW01000087.1 GCA_900553845.1 uncultured bacterium | reverse complement strand
TAATTAAAAAAAAACTATCTATTAAACAATTTATTTAATTTTACTTTTTTGAAATTATCGATAATTTTTATTAATACTATATATGTTTTTAAAATATTATCAATGTTTGATCTATTGTTAGCTAGTATTTTGTTTATGAAAAATTTCTTAAATCATATATTAAAATAAGCTTTTTTCTAAATTAAAAAATTACTCTTTTCTATTATAATTTATCCCAACATTTCTTTTTATCTTCTTCAGTAATTTTCCTAATAACTTTACAGGGATTTCCAACTGCTACTGAATCGTTTGGAATGCCTTTAACAACAACGCTACCACCGCCAATAACAACGTTATTTCCAATTGTTACTCCTGGCATAACTTGTACGCCTCCACCAATCCACACATTATTTCCAACTTTAATTGAATAGGCATATTCCAAACCTTTATTTCGACGTTCGTAATCGATTGGATGGCCAGCGGTATAAAATCCACAATTTGGTGCAATGAATACATTATCTCCGAAAGTGACTTTTGCACAATCTAAAATAACTATATTATGATTAGCAAAAAAGTTTTTTCCAATTTCTATGTTATAACCATAATCACACCAGAAGGGACCAATAATACAAAAATTATCATCTGTTTTTCCTAATAATTGTTTCATAATTTCTTTTTGCTTTTCATCATCAGAGGGATGAGTATTATTGAATTGAAAACAAAGTTCTTTAGCTTTTTTTCTTTCTTCTATTAATTCTTTGTCATAGTTTGCATCATACATTTTTTGATTTAACATTTTTTCTTTTTCTGTCATATTATTTAATTCCCATTCTTTCCAAATAATCTGTTTTATCTGCTTCAGTTATTTTTCTTATTACTTTACAGGGATTTCCAACAGCGATAACATTGTCTGGAATATCTTTAGTGACTATACTTCCAGCACCAATTATTGTATTATCTTCGATTGTAACTCCTTGTAATACTTTTACATCTCCACCGAGCCAAACATTGTTGCCGATATGAATAGGTTTACCATAGCAACCACCATTTATTCTTTCTGTTGCATCAGTAGAATGATTAGCAGCGTAAAGTCCAATATTTGGTCCTAATAATGTATTTGATCCAATTGTTACTTCTGAACAATCTAAAATTATACATCCAAAATTTATATAAACATCATCACCTATTGTGATATTTTTGCCAAATTCGCATCTGAAATCAGGTTCTATCTAAACATTTTTACCAATTTTTTTAAATAGTTGTTTCATAATTTTATTTCGTAAATCAATTTCTTCATCATCAGTTTTATTATAAGCTTTAAATAGTTTTTTAGCTTCAACTCTTTTATTAAATAAATCTTGGTCAAAGTCGTTATATACTAATCCTTTTTGCATTCTTTCCCATTCAGTCATTATTATTACTCCTTAATTTTTTTGTGAAATTTTTTAACTAGATATATTTAAATCCACCATTCAGGGGTTAATTGCCCTAATTTATCTATTCTTTTATTTTCGTAATCAAGCATTATTTCAATTTCTTTATAATCATTAGGCATAAGTTGGGTCATAAGTTCACGACAAGCACCACAAGGGGCCAAGGCTTTACCTTCATAGTTTATAGCGATGACTTTTTTAATTTTGCTTTCGCCATTAGTGATCATATTAAATATTGCATTTCTTTCTGCGCAAATTCCTAAAGAACAAGCTCCATCTATGCAAACTCCTGTATAGATTTTTCCTGATTCTGATTCGATGGCGGCAGAAACTCCTCCAGCTTCCATCCATTCAGATATTTTTCTGGGATTTAGTACAGTTTTAGCTGCTATATATAGTTCATTCCATTTGTTATCCATAATAAATAATCTCCTTTTTAGAAAAATGATATTTTTATTATATTAGATTTTTTTAGATAAAACTTTAATATTTGTTTGCATTTCTCATCATATTTAAACTATATAGTAGGTAAGATTATAAAAAATAAAATTCTTATTATAGACAGCTTTGTTTAATAGCAAATCATTAATTTTTAATTTATGAATGTTAAAAGTTTTCTGTAGTTAATTCATTAGAAGTTTTTATATTTTTTTCATTACTTTAGTTTACCTATAGCTTTTTTAAAATAATTGACGCTTATAATTTTATTAAATTTTATTGCAACATCATGAATTGTGCCTTCTAGAACCAAACCATTTTTCAGATGAAAATTAAATGAATTTTGGTTCTCGCTTGTAACAATAGATATAATGTTTGCAATATTATATTTAAGTGCCATCTTTTCAATTTCTTGCAATAAAATTTTTCCAACATGTTCATGGAGATGATCTTTATGAACGTATATAGAAAGATCATCTGTTTTTTTATACGCATTTCGTTGATTAAAAGCATTTAAATAAGCATATCCGATAAATTAATTCTTTTTCATTTTCCATAACAATAAAAGGATATTTTTGGAATATATCTTTACAGCGTTTTTTAAAAACTATCTAAGTTAAGTTTTTCTTCTTCAAGAGTAAAGCATGTATTCTCTATATAATAATTGTAAATTTCTAAACATTGAGCGATATCTTTTCTTCTATTATTCTGATATTCATATAAACCACATAACTTTTTTTAAATATTATAGAAATCTATCAGTAAATCAACCAATGGATAACATTAATTATAGATTTTAATCATTGTAAATAAAAGTTCATTGATTAAAAAATATAAAGGAACTTAAATAAAATATTTTTTACATAATTTTAACTGACAGAAATTTAATTCATAAAAAAAGTTGGCTAATCATTATTTATGATTATATCCAACTTTTATTTTTGATAGTTATTTTTTTATTCTTGATTATTATTACCGAAGACAATATCGTTTATTAAATCTGCAAATATAGCATAGCCTTTTTCATTTAAATGTATACCATCATCTCTGTAATATTCTTTTATTGCTTCGCCATCTTTTGTTAAAGAACTAAATGTATCAATACCAGTAAGCCAATCTGTATTAGTTACAAGTGTTTTCATTTCTTCGATAAATTGACCGTATTCGTAGTTGAATTTACCACCTTTATAGCAACTAGGAACAGCCATAGAATAAATATAGTAAATTTTAGCATCTGGGAAATCTTCATGCATTTTGTTTAACAAATTTGCCATTAAATTTTTTGCATATTCTCCAGTATGTCCCATATTGTTGATGTTGTTACCACCTAAATATACCAAAATAACCGATGGATCAAATGGTTTTACAAGCTTGTCATAAGCATAGAGCCAATCTTCTACAATTGTTCCGCCGATACCAACATTGTAGCCGAGTCGGCCACCGATATCTTCTTGCCAGGTACTCCAATAATCCATGGTACTTGAGCCCATAATGAGTACTCCGCCTTTTTCAGCTGATTCATATTGTTTTGCAAGTTTATTAATTCTTGTTTCGTATGGTGAAATATAAGTATAATCTTTCATATTATTTACAAAGTTCTCCACATATTGATTATCTGTATTTGCTGTTATATTTTTTAAAATTAATGTTCCACCTTTGCCACCGATGGTTGCAGCAGAATTTTTTAAGAATTCAAATTCGACAGTATGATAGACGTAACCATCAATAAGCAAAGATGTTTTGCCACCATAATTAACGAGTGTAAAGTTCATGGTCGCAGGATTTTTTATTTGTGGTCTTAAAATCAGTGTATATCCTTTCCAATTATCGTCGCCATTTTTGACTTCATGGAAAACCTGATAACCAGAACCGGTATATTCAAAGACATACCTGACAGCGTGAGTTTCATCTACATATGCAGATAATTCACCTTGAGTCCATGCGGAATATTCTCCAAATTGCATTTTTCCAGAAACAAGCCAATATTCTCCATTTACTGCCTTGTTATCTTTAAAAGCAAAGACCTTGTTATATCCAGTTTCTGTCTTGTAATATGTACCAACATTGCCACTATTGAAACATCCATTATCGGCAAATGTATCTTTTTCAGAGGAAAATTCAACTTCAGCGGTGCGACTTTCAAGCGAATTTGTAAGTGCATCGAAATCATCTCCGTAATATGTTTTGAAATTATCAAAAGTTACGTTGCAATATTGTCTCATAGCTAAGATAAACATTGTATATCCCCAATTTGCTTCCATACTATATACAAGTTTATAATCAGGTAAATAATTACCATCTTTGAAATACACCTTTATTTCCTGTCCGCTATATACGAAAATGTAATCGATTTGATATTCCGTACCTTTTGGCATGGTGTTTTTTTCACAAGTTACTTGACTTAATGCTTTTCCATTTACTGTTGGATAAGCGAAGATACTATTGTTTGTTGGATAACGGAAAAGTTGAATTTTGACAAAGTTCTGTACGTTTTTAGCAATTTGCAATTCTATTTTACTGGCTGCACCACCAGTAGTTTTTGTATCGGTTATGTTCAAATGGCCAGAAACAGCATATTCATAGCCGCCGACAGGTACTCCGTTTTGATAAAGAGCTCCCATTACTCTTTTGTTTGAATTTTTACCTTCAACATATATACCACCATCAACATTTTCTACAAATTCGCTAATATTTTCGGAAGTGTTTATCAAAGATACACCAGTTAATTTGTCCTTATAATTTGTAAGACTACTATTGTACATGGTTTTTGCTTGTACTTCATCGGATACAATTTGTAAATTTTTCATTTGTGCAGTGCATTCGTAAGTACTAATAAACATTTCAGTATAATTAAGTTCTGGAAGTGCTCTTCTATAGATAACATTGCCATCTATAGTCATAGCCATACTGCCATCGACTACTATTACACCCATGTTTACGCCTTGTTCTTTGTCATATTCTGTTGAAGAAATATGTTCTTTATAATTTAGGAAATCTGATCTATCTTTATAGTCGGAGAAGATGAGATAATGACTTTCATCAACACCTCTTAATACGAAACGAATTTGATAATTGTTTGCATAAACTGCTGACAAAACAACTTCGCTTCCCTGGGCAAGAGATTGTGGATAAATTTGTGCTGAAAATGCATAATTACCATTTAAGTTTTTACCCTTTTCATCAGTGACTGTTGCTGATCCATTTAATGAATAAAGCAGATTTTCATAATCGTAGGTAACATACTTTTTGTCACCACTACCTGTAAGAGAATGGGTACCGAAAGGAAGTTCAACATTAATTTCTACTTTAACTTCATTTCTTTGTGTTTTATCCTGAGATAAAACATTGAAAGAAAATGTATGTGTTTGTTTATCAAATTCAATTTTAACTGTTGCACCTTCGGATGCTTGATAATCGCATACGGAACTATAATCCTCTAGATTTAAAAATGATGCGTATTCAGTTTCACTAAATGTGACTTTGCCATTTACTACTTTTTTATTATAAATTGTATTTATGTTGATATCGGCAAGATTAGATAAAACAATTAATGTAATAATGTATTTATCTTTGTTGCCAGTTGGAGATGTTAAATCAAAAATAAGTCTGTTTTCAGTTACCGAAATATCGGCTTTTACTCCGTTTAAAAGTGTATAATCGCAATTAATCTCCGGTGATAAAACAAGAGCATCGTATTGTGACTTAGTCAGTGTTACACTATTGTCTTTTATTTCTACTCCAGCTACTGCAGTTATATTAAAATTGTCAAGTGGATTAATTTCAATTATAGAACTACTTGAGCTAGTAGACGAGCTACTTGATGAACTGCTAGAGCTCGTTGATGAGCTGCTAGAACTAGACGATGAACTAGTAGTTGTACTGCTACTTGAGCTTGTTGATGAACTATTAGAACTTGTAGTTGAACTAGATGATGAATTTGAACTGCTAGAACTCGATGTACTATTAAAACTACTGCTAGAGCTTATGGTACTATTAAAAGAGCTGCTAGAACTAGATGATAAACTACTAGTGGTACTGATTACGCTTGTTGTACTATTTGAACTGCTAATAGTACTGCTAGATGTTGTTGTTCCTTTGTTGCAAGCACATAAACATAGCAAAAAGACGACTGAAACCATTAAAAATGAAACTTTTTTCATTTTTCTCTCCTTAAAAACTCTTTTTATTGACATAATTTAAATATGTCAAGTATACTTGAATTATATCAATTTACTTTTTTCGTTTTAATACATAAAATTGCAAAATTAAACACAATTACAGGTAATAAATAAAGATGAAAACAACTAAAATAACGGTAGAATTGCTTTCTGGAACAACATTAGCTATACATCCGGATAATTATTATCGTCATCCATTATTATATAATGTTGTGCAATCAGGATATGTAATCGGTGGTTTAAAACATTCTGTTTCAAGAACAGGGCTTAACTCTTATGGATTATATGGAGTGACTAAAGGAGAAGTTGTTTTAAAAACAAAAAATAAAACGTATAAAGCACATGCTGGAGATACACTTTTTTTCTCACAGCAAGAGGATCATACCATTATTAATGGAGGTGATATACCTTATGAGGCATATTTTGTATATTTGTATGGACCAGAAGTAAAGGGTTTTTACGATAGTTTTCAATCTAAATTTGAATATATAATGACAGGATTCATTCCTCCTTCATTTGTTGATGCCGTACGACAAATTACAGATATGATAAGATCTGGAAATGAAAATATATATCTTATTTCTTCGCTTCTTTATAATATGCTGACTGAACTTTTGCAAAAATGCGATGTAAGTGACAAAAGTACCGGCATTACAAATGCAATTAAATATGTAATGGAACATTATAAAGAAAAAATAACATTGGATACACTTTCTTCAATGGCATATATGGATAAGTTTTATTTTATTAGACAATTTCACTCTCTTACAGGATTTACACCAAAAGAATATCAAAATGAACTTCGTTTGAACGAAGCAGTTAGTTTACTTAAAAATACTGACTTGTCGGTGACTGCAATTGCAAATGAAGTTGGTTTTTCTGATGCAAAAGGACTAATTGCCTTGATAAAAAGAAGAAAAGGCTGCTCTCCGTCACAACTGAGAAAAAAATAAATAGTTAATCCTCTAAATATGCTAGTAATTAGGAGATTATTTTTAAATATTTAAATATAAAAATTATTCTACCCTTTATTTTTAGGCAGAATAATTTATGTATTGTAGCTAGATAATTGCTACATTATCTGATGCTAAATGAAGAGAACTTTCTTCATCAGCATAACTTCTTAAATTCTAACTTTATCAAATATTTTTGAATTTAAGATATCAAGCATAGCCATTTTAGGATCATATGCCTGTGATTTTATAATAGTATCAAAAACACTTTGGCTAAAACCTGAGATTATTTTGACATTATTATCATCATTTAAAGCGTGAGCTACTGGCATTGTACGATTATTGACATTCCAATATATTAGACACGGCATTTCATAGCCTGCTTTTTTATACTTTTCTTTTATAAAATTTGTAAAAGAAATTTGATTTTGAGCATCAAATATATCAAATTGCATATCTGAAATTATGATAATATTTTTAACCATATTTTCGGCTGGAACATGATGTTTTATAGCTGTATTTAAAATTAAATCAAATACTTTATTTATGTCAGTGTTTTCATTAATGCAAGGAATCTTGTTTAAGCAGTCACATAAAGATTTACATTCAGTAAAATCAATAAAATATGGTTCAGATGAAAATGTAATTATTTTATCTTTCCACACCCCTTGATTTAATCTTGCAAAATAAATGGCTAAAGATAAAGCAATAATTAAATTATACTTAGCCATTTCCATCATAAAATACCATCCAAAGTTTTTAATAAAGATGAAGGGTATATTGCACTTGCTTTTTCCTTTATGATTCCGGTCAATAATGAATTAGATTCATGTGGTGGAACAGGAGTAGCATTAAAATATCAATTTATAAATTTGAGTAAGACACAAATGTTA
>USEW01000086.1 GCA_900553845.1 uncultured bacterium | reverse complement strand
GCTGCTTTCATCAACAATTTCATTATTAGCTTTATTGGCATTATCTGATGATTCTGAACCGGAGGTTACATTATTTTTTGACCCTATGCTGTTAGTTCCATATGCCAGATGAAGCTTTGATTTAAGCAGATTATCATAAGCATTATTGTTAACACCATTATACATAAAAATTTATAATTCCTGTTTTCCCCAACTCTATAACAAACATAATATAACATTATTTATATTATTTCCATAATGTAAACAATGTAGTTTATATTAAAAGTTATACTTTTGATTAACATTTGTAAACAATTAGTATAAAATTTTGCAAAAAATGTAAAGATTTTTGAAATTATATCCGATAATATAAAAGTATAGAAAAGAGAAGTTTTTATATGGTGGTTGAATTATGAATAAAAAAGAAAATATTGAAAATGGTGCATCACTTTTTGCACGCAGTGCAAACTTAATTGATCTTGACCCGATGGAAGAAATTTTTGCATTGAATATGGGAGATTTCTTAATTGAACATTTGATATCTGATGAACTTGTTGATAAAATGGCTAAGAATCACAACAAAAACAAGTCAGTTGACAATCTTAAGACACAGTTAAATGAACTAATTTCAATATATTCGATAAATAACACGTTAAATATACTTGGTATCAATCAAAATAAAGACTATCTTATATACAACTCTATAGCCTCATGTCTTACAAAAATGCTTGATGTTAAAGAATGCCATATACTTTTATCATCAAAACTTACTATTGGTTTTGACAATAAACTTGAAAACGATCTTGTATTATCAGGAACTTCAAACGAGAAAATAGCAAACGAACTAACAACAAAAAATTACGGCATAAAGTTTGATGAAAAGAACCTGATAATAAAAAATGTGTTTGAAAACCACGAATCAATACTTACTAAATATTCAGATTATGACTTTGAATTTTATGAAAACATTGATACAACGGATTTGATTTATTCAGCATTAATCCCAATGCATAACAACCTAGGGAGTATTGGGGTGGTCATTTTAAACAACAATGAACCAATAGCACCGCATTATTTAAACTTAGCAACGGTAATAAGCATTTTATTTGCTACATCATTGTATCTTCAAAAATTAATAAATGAAACCAAGCTAATGATAAAAGACCCAAACTCAAATGAAATGGATTTAAAATACATGCGTTCCGAGTTAACTTCAATGATTTGCGACCTAGGTCTTGCCCAGCAGAAATTTGTTGAGGCTCTTGCCCTTTGTGTAAATGAAAAAAGTGAATATAAAACTAACCACGCGCACAATGTTGCATTATTATCCAAAGAAATATGTCAAAAACTTGGTTTGAACGAAAAAACAACCGACCTTGTTTATTATGCAGGGCTATTACAAAATATAGGAAAGATTATTCTTCCGCAGACTATATTTTCAAAATCAGGCAAGCTTACAAAAGAAGAATGGCAAAAATTAAACGATCATACGAATTTTGGTGTTAGTCTGCTTATGAATATTAACTTTTTATCCGAAATAATCCCATATATTCACTATAACAACGAAAGATACGACGGTGTTGACTCGCAGTATGGTTTAAAAGGAAACAGCATTCCTCTTGGTTCAAGGATTATTGCTGTTGCGGATGCATATTGCGCTTTAATCTCTGATAGACCTCATCGGGAAAAAATGAGCAACACTGAAGCTTTAAATGTTATTAAAAGCGAAGCTGCAACTAAGTGGGATCCTGTTATTGTTGATACATTGATAGAAATCAAAGCGCAGTAATTATGAAAAAAATATTCTCTTACTTTTTAACGTTTATTTTTATCTTTAATATGCTTATAAATGTTTCATATGCCCAGACAAAAGAAACTTATAAACCGAAAAATTTATCACAGAAAATTGAAGTGAATGCTAAAGATAACTTTATTATCCATGGTACGTTTTATTATTATAAGTCAAAACCACCATTGAAACGTCCATTGATTATTATGCTGCACTCTCTTGGGGGAAACCAAAATGATTTTAAACCTTTGACAACTTTATTTACTAATTCAAATTATAATGTTCTTACAATTGACATGCGTGGCCATGGATTAAGCGTTAAAAGTCCAAATAACGTAACTCGCACCTGGCAATATTTCCCAAAATCAACTTTCTTAAAATATCCAAGCGACATTGCAAGTTATTATAAGGCACTTTATGATAAATACAATAAATATATAGACCCCAACAGAATAATATTTATAGGCGGAGATATTGGTGCAAATACTGCTATATTAACAGCATGTGAATTAAAGATCCAGCCAAAGGCCTTTATTCTCCTGTCACCAACACTTAATTTTAAAGGTCTTTATATTCCAATAAAACTTACATCTTTGAAATCTGATATTATGGCTGTTTCAAGCTTAAATGATAAAGTTTCAATGGACGGTATAAAAGATGTTAATAAATATGCTCAGAATGAATACTTAATAAAACTATATCCCAAAGGTTCAAACGGCGTGTCGCTTATATATTCAAATCCCGGGCTAAAAAATGATATTTTAAATTATGTTAAACTACATGTTAATTAAATTATAAGTTTCAAGCCGTTCTTCAATATCAATAATTATGCTTTCTAAATTCAATTTTTGTGCTATTTTTAATGCTTTTTTGTAAAGGTCGCATATATTTTTAGTTAAAATATTTTTATCGTTTTCATCATTATTAAGCATATTTTCGTATATTGTGGCATATGTTATAGTAATTATGAGATTAAGATATTTTAAATCCTCAATTGTAGCTATTTTTAAAGCTTTTTCAAGATACATTTTTGCATTTGTATAATTTTCGTTTTTAATATAGATTTGAGCAATAAGAATTTTGTATAAAATAATAAATATAAAGTTATTAATTTTTGGATTTTTAGCTATATTCAAAGCTTTTTTAGCTATTTCTAGAGCTTTTTCTGGCTCATTTGATTTCAAGCTAAGTTTTGCAATTAAATACCAGCAGAATAATGCACCAATTGCTATTTTGTCATTGACGAAAATTTTAAGCTGTTGGGCTGTTATATCATATGCTTTTGTGCTGTTTCTATTATCTTTGCTTAAAGTTAATCCTAAAATTGCTTTTAGCATGTTTTTTGTTAAGTTATCTGAATTGTTATGTGCAAACATGGTAAAAGAAAGCAGGTTTTTATTTATATATTGATAATCATCAGCTAAAACTCTGTTTATAATCAAAACAAGATTTACGTTTGATAATATTTTGGGATCAAGTTTTTTTTCATTTGCAGTTTTTGTTATTTCGTTAAGGATTTTATCTGAACTAATTAAATCGCCGCAAAATGAAGAATAAAAAGCCTCTGCTACTTTTAACTTTGCTTCAAAGTTATTGTCCTTAATATTATTAAGTTTCATAGTTTCATTTAAATCTTCATATTTATCAATAAACCGGTGATTGCCACATATAGCAAGTGAATATATAAGTTTTAAATTTGCATTTAACCAAGTGTTAAATATAATATTTTTTGGAATTTTTCTTTTAGCAATAGTGTTATTGTTGTTTAATAGTGCATTTTCAAGCTGAGGAACAATTTCGTTTTCAACAAGGTTAACAATTTGACTGTAATTTCCTATATTAAATAATGCACTAAGCTGTTTGGCTTTTATAATTGACCTTTCAAGCGGGTATTCATTTTCATCTGTGCAGTTTAAAACTAAATCAACGGTTTCAATAAGCCCAAGGTAATTTTGGCTATTTTTGCAAGCTTCGAGGAAATAAGAACATAAATCAACAACTTTAATTTTATCATCTAGTTTTTTGGCTATATCAATGCTTTTTGACAAATATTTTATAGCCTCCTGGGGTGATTTTTTATATAATAATTTTCCAAGATGAATTTCACTTTGGGTTTGGTATGTTGCTTTACCTTCAAAATTTAAGTTTTTAATATGTGCTAAGCACTGTTTTTGGCATATAACATACTGGTTTGCATCACCAAGATATGCACTTTGCAGTTTATTCATCTCCCAGTATTTAAAACCGAGTTCATCTGATATGTTTTGGGCAATAATAGCTTTAAGGGTATTGTTTGACAGAACGTATTTATTTATTACTTTGAATATAACGGAATTATAAAGCTTATACTTCTTATCGGATTTAATATACTCAAAAATAATCTGCCAGATTGTCGGATTTTTAAACATATAGTTTATGCTGTCAATCTGTTTTATAAATCCTTTGCTTTTAAGAAAATTGATAATGGTATTAAAGTTTTTATTGTTTGTTTTAACGCATTCAAAAAGTATGTTAATATTGAAAAAATTACCAAATAACGATGCTATACAAAGTGTTTTTAAAGATATTTTTGACACCTCGTTTAAGTTTCTAATACGGATTTTTAATATTTCGATAATATCTTGCGGGAAGATAAAATCATTTATTTCATCATTTATTTTGCAGATATTGTTTTCATAACTAAACATATTTAAATCTTTTAAATATAGAATAACTTCTTCAATATAAGCTTTTGAGCCGAAGGACAACTCGTAAATTCTGTGTTTTATATGCTCAGGTATTATATTCTTTCCGCCGCATAAAGAATCAATAATTTTATATGTTTCAATTTCATTTACGATATTTAATGTTAAATTTTTATAATTATCTTCATTCAAATTGTTACAGTAAAGACAAGATTCTATTGTTTTATGGTTTTTATAGGTAACAACCACTTTATTATTTAAGCCTTCAACAAAATAGTGATTATTGATAAATTCGTTTAGAAATTCATAAGAGGATAAATCGGCTAAATCAAAATCGTCAATTAATATAAGAGTTTTTGAGTTGGAGACAATAGATTCAAATACTTTTAAAAAAATATTATGGATTTTATTTTTATTTATAATAATATTGTCAAAAACGTCGGATTTGTTTTGATAAAGAATATTAATAAAAGTATCAATTTCTTTATAGTCAAGTTGTTTAAAGACATCTTTAAAAAATCCCACATGGCGATTTTTAAACTCGTTTAAATCACGAATGAAACCTGGAAAATTAAAATAATTAAGAAGAAGTTTTACAAGAAGTCCATAGGGTGCAACTTGTGTATAGGAATCCGGATGAGCATATAAAATATTATATTTTTTAAAAAGATTCTGATAAATCCTCTGAACAAGCGAACTTTTCCCGCTGCCTTCAACACCGCTTATTCCTATAATTTTTGTATTATTGTCATTTAAATAGTTAACAATTCTTTGTTTTATAGTTGGTCTTGAGCGGTTTATTTGGTTTGGAAGCCTTGTATTGCACTTTCGGCAATTTTTCTGTACAGCAAAATTGGCAGAATTACACTTTGGACAAAAAACAATAAGTTCTGTTTTGCAATTTTGGCAAAAACGATTGTTAATGCGATTTAAAGTATTGCATTTTGGGCACGGATACTTTAACAAAACACCGCAATCAGGACATTTTTCACAATTATCATCTACATTACTTTTGCATTTTGGACATATCATAAATTATTTGAACCAATAAAGTATATAAAAATATTATATCAAAAAATTGTAAATTTTTTTATAGTTTATTAAAGTTTTTGAACAATTAGTCGTAATATTATAGTAAGATAATGAAGTGAGAATAATATGTTAATAAAGTTTAATCAAAATATTATTATAGCATTAATACTGTTTATATGTATATGCATAAGCCCGAAGGTTAAAGCATCGAACCATGCAGCAACTTCTAATTTACCAACCAGGGTTATTTATGACAAAAATATACCTATGGGAGGTGAAGGCTTTATACAGCAGAAAGACTCAAAGAATCTTCCTCCAAACAGAATAAACCGCCAAGCACTCAGGTTTAAGGTAGATGAATCAATTGAATGGTATGCTTCATCACCTCATATAGTAAAACTTATAAACATCTCGACAAAAGGTCTTGGTGCTTTAACAGATGGGGAATTAAAAGTTGATGATATTGTTAACTTTAGAATTTTATATAACGGGCTTGATCTAATTGTTGATGGGAAAACCGTGCGATGCGACAATCAATCAAAAGTATGCGGATTTGAATTTATTGATATGGACCCTGTTACTGCCAATTGTTTTCTTTATATAAATCTTGTTATGCAAAATAGAAACTAAAAAATATAATTGCATATTTGTGTTATAATTTTATATAGGAAAATATACGGACTGCAATAATAAATGGATGAAAACAAAATAAGTTTTAAATATAAAATCAGAACCTGTAATGCAAGCGATCCTAAAGATCTAGAAAACATGCTCAATGAAATGAGCGACAGTGGCTGGGATATTTTTAATATAAATGAATATGAAAATGGCAATGGGTATGAATATAATGTTATATTCATGAAAGAAAAATCAGTTTTTGACTCGGGACAATCTTTTGACAATGATAAATATGATGATATTTATGATTCTGTGGGGCTTAAAACCCAACTTGACCGTATAATGGTAACAAATGAGTCTCCTTATCAGAATTGTGTAGAAATACAGAGTAAAATTAAAGATATACGGGATAAAATAGCAGCTGTTAAAGCACAAATTGATAATGTCAATGACTATAGAAGAAACGAGTTAAATGATGAAATATCTCATTATTTGAAATACCTTGAGGAACTAAAACAAAAACTTAAAGAGGTTGTCTCACCTGATTATCTTTCAGATAAAATAGGTGGTGAAAAAATCGTAATATCTTTAACAAGTGAGCTTTTAAAGCTTATTGACCCTGATTATGAGGCGGTTTTGCTTTCTGCCATTGTTAACGAAAGACATAAGTTTGTTGAAGAATTGGGATATATTATACCTAAAGTTAAGTTTGAAATAGATGACAATCTACCACCAAACAGCTATAATATAAAAATACGTAATGTGAATATATTTTCAGGCAGCGCTTATTGCGGGTATTTAATGTTTTATCGTGATGAACTTGACATAGTTAAATATCCTGAAAGCTCAATAAAAGGTGTTTGTCCTTTGACATCAAGAAAAATAATATGGATAGATGAAAATAAAGCAAAAAATTTTTGGAAGGAAGGCAAAACACCACAAGAGATTATTGCGTTAACTTTATACAAAATATGCCAGAAAAATATACATGATATATTTGATTACAATGATATAAACAGATATCTTGAGAAAGTTGCTTTTAATAATTTTTTCCTTGTTGAAAATATTATACCAGGTCGACTTCAGGTTGCAGAGATAAAAGAAATACTTGCTTCACTTATTGAAGAAAATATTTCAGTTAAAGATATAATTTATATTTTTGAAAAAATAAACGATGTAATAGCATTTTGCGATAAAAAAGACTTGCTTAAAAAACTTCGTATTTCGCTAAGCGCTCAGATATCAAGCCGGTATGCCAATTTAGAAAATGTAATATACGGATATAAACTTAATAATAGCTTAGTTAAACATCTTGAATCCTATCTTGATGAAAACAATCAATTAAGCTCTTTAAGTAAACAAAAGTTAAAACAGGCGAGAAGTAAAATAAAAAAATTAGCAGCGTCAATGCAGTTAAACCGGTTAATTATATTTGCCCCTGCAAATGTTCGTGAACTTTTTTATAACATTATAAAATCGTATGTCGATAATGTTATTGTTCTTGCATATGAAGAGGTCGATGAAAATTTTAAAGCTTGTATTGTTGATGAAATATAATAACAAGTTATTTGTCATTACAACAGCCTATTTAAAAAGCTAACCAAATTTGAACTTTGTGAAATGTCATATTGAATTAAATTAATAATATTGTAGCCAATAGGCAAAGTATAGAAAATCAATGCCAGGAAGCATAAAATATATAAAATAAAAAAAACCTGAGTTTTTGTTTTCTCAGGCATTACTAGATTTGGTATGGGGAAAATTTTATTTAGGAACAACACGATAATTCATTAATGCTTTGTTTGTTCCTGCT
The DNA here is from genome assembly GCA_900553845.1 of uncultured bacterium. GTDB lineage: Bacteria > Cyanobacteriota > Vampirovibrionia > Gastranaerophilales > Gastranaerophilaceae > UMGS1477. The sequence continues at coordinate 194 of USEW01000086.1, read as the reverse complement.
ATTATATCCATTGATTTCCAGAAATCATCAGGATTTAATGTCGATTTTGCTTCTAAATTTACTGTTAGTTTTTCACTATATATTTCAGCTAATTTTTTATTCATATCTTCAGTTGTTGATTGAACTGCCATTTGTTTTATTTCCTTTGTCTTACATATATATAAAGTATATAAGATTTATCTAATTTCAATTTT
>USEW01000085.1 GCA_900553845.1 uncultured bacterium | reverse complement strand
AGGGGCGCGACATCAGTCGCGCCCCTTTATTTCAATAAATGTTAGTTATTTATTACTTAAACCTGTTTTGTAACAAGATTTACAGTTTTTTGAGCAATATTTGACATAAAGTTTTTTACACCTGATACAATATCAACATTTTTGTTAACGGGTTTGTACAATTTACTAAATTCGCTGCTATCATTTACAATATATTCATTTGCTTCTTTACCATATGCTTTTACTGCATTATCAACTTTATTTACTTCATTTACATCCAAAATATACTTATTTCGTATATTATCCAACACTAAAGTATCTTTATACAAAGCTTCTTGTTTTAAATTTTCTTCATGTTTTTTTATGGCCTCATTTACAACAATTCCTGCGACTCCTGCGCTTCCTTGTAATGTTTTCATTGAACTACTACTATTTAATAAACCTATACCGCTAATTCCTTTGTTTGTAACTTTAAGCATAAATAAAACCTCATCTTTATAACTTTATTAATTATAACACTTGTAAAAAGAAAAATTGCTATTTTTTTTACATTTTTTTACATTTTTTTACATTTTAACAAAATATGAACTTTAAATCAACCTATGTATTGAATAAAATAATAAAAATGATATAATAAAAAGGTAGGGTCGTTAAAATAGCTGGTTACTATTTTAACATTTAGTTTCTACAATTTAGTTATTTTAGAGCTATTATAATCATTAAGATTAGAAATAGCTCCATATTGTTTACGCTGTAGAAACTAAACCCTACCTTTTTTATATTCTTTTATTCAAATTTAAATGTGCGACAAAATTATTATACCGAAAATATGTATAATTGTAAATAAATTGAATTAGAAAGTAGCCGTGCGAGCAGGATTCTTAAATTTTGTAATAATAGCTGTGCTTTACCTTTATTTTCAGGCAGTATCTTTTTCATAATCACGTTAAATATTGTGTCTGATTAACAAAAGTCAGAAGCAGTTTAGGACTCGAAATCATACAAAAAATTTAAATATCTACTTTTGGTCAGTCAAAATAAAGAGGCTAACAAGATCGTTTATGTTACTAACTTGTTTTTGGTACTCCATAGCCTGACGTTCAAGTGTTTGCATATTTAATTTATATTCTTCGATAGTTGACATACAATCACGTATGGCATCATTTAAATCATCCTGTACACTTTGCGCTTCACTTAAGACACTTGTCATTGAAATTCCAAGTGCTTCCAAAGTTTGACGAATAATTTGAGCACCTGTTTGTTTAGTTACACCAGTTGGGAGCTGCCTTATAAGATTTTTTAAAACAGAAACATTTGACGGCAATTCAAATTCCTTAACAGGTGGTATTTTTCCCATAACTGGTGAATTTGTTTTATCATTAAAATCATTATTTATATCATTTGTATGTTCAAAAGTTGCATTATAATCCCAACCGGTCTGTATAGAGTCTTTTAGTATGTTTATCTGTGATTCTTGGTTATTTTTTTCAAAAACAGGCTCATTTTTATTATCGATTATGTCATCAATCATTGCCATTTGTCCCAACGAAGGATTAAAACCAGTTTCTTCATTGTTTTGTGTTGTCGAATTCTCATTAACATCATTAATTGATGGATTATTAGCATTACCATCTATATCAGTATTGTTTAATTCAACATTATTTATTTTATTATCAAGTTCCTGTTGTTTTTTTAATGCCTCGACGATTTTTTTACCGACACCTTCGGGTAGTTTTTCATTTGATGACATTTTATTCTCCCTTAAAACCTTTTTTATTTAGTTTTAATTATAACTAAAAAAATATAATTTTTAAATTAACTATTAAGTTTTATTGCGAAAAAGGAATGTTGGTGTACTTCAGGCAGATTTTTTATCCAACTGCCTGTTTATGTTCAAGCAGACATGGCTTCGCTTTAGCTTCGGCGTTTTGCGCCTGTGGCATCCGCCCTCATTTTATTAGGGCGTCTTTCCTACGGCGGTCATTAACTGCTCCGCTTTATACTCGGAAGCTGGGTCGCTTCCTCGTCTAAAGCTCTGCACGGCTTACGCTTTTTTCCGCTCCTGTGGAGTTTTCTTCGAAAACTCTCACGTCGCCCTTTAATTGTTTCAAACAAAACCTGAAACTGGGTCGTTTCAGCTTTTGTTTTCTGCACGGATGCAACGCTTTTTTGTAAAAAAACGTAAATTTTTTGACATGCCGCTATGCTTATAGTCAAATAGATATATATAGTTTAATTGTGGGGAATTATAAAGATTTAGCATGTATATAAAACAACTTGAGGTCGACAATTTTAAATCTTTTGCAAATGAGGTAAATATCCCCTTTTTAAAAGGGTTTACCACAATTTCAGGTCCAAACGGTTCTGGCAAAAGTAATATTATAGACTCCATATTGTTTGCATTGGGACTGTCATCATCCCGTGCTTTGCGTGCTGAAAAATTATTCCACTTAATTTCAACCCATACAAAACGCAATGAAGCTTACGTTAAGGTCACCTTTGATTTAGAAGATGAAAACGAACCTGACCTTACAATTGCAAGACGCATAAAAAAAACACCCTCAGGATTTAATAGCATTTATTATTTAAATGATAAAATCTGCACATTAACCCAGGTTCATACAAAACTTGAACAGTATAATATTACACCAAATAGTTATAATGTAATGATGCAAGGCGATGTAACAAGTATCACGGCTTGTTCATCCTCCGATAGGCGTAAAATTATTGATGAAATAGCTGGTGTTGCTGATTTTGACAGACGTATTGAACAAGCCCAAAATGAACTTGAAACTGTTGAACAACGTGTTGAAAAGTCAATTCTTATTCTAAATGAAGTTAATGTTCGTTTGGAAGAATTGAAAGTTGAACGGGAGCATGCATTAAAATATAAAGAATTAAAAGATGAAAAAGCTAAACTTGAAAGTCAAATTGATATTGTTAAATATTTTGATGTTAAAAAATCTTTAAATATGGTGCATGAAAATATTTTGGAGTTTGAGAAGAAAAAAGCTGATGAAACAAAAAAATTATCTCAACTTGTTGTTGAACTTGAAGTCAAACAAAAAGAATTTGATGAAATTTCAAAGTTAGTCAAAGAAAAAGGTGAATTTGAACAGTTAGAAGTAAAAAAACAAGTTGAAGAATTGAAAGGTGTGCTTGACCGCAAAAATTCAGCAATCATATTTGTCGACAAAAATATTCAAGACAACTTAAAAACTGTTGAAAATGCTAAAAATGGTATTGTGGTTTTGAATAACAAAATTAATGATACAAAAAGTAAAATTAATGAAAAACTTTTGGAAATTGAAATAATAAAAGAAAATATTGAAACAAAAAAAATAGAACTAAACAAAATTTTAGAAGAATTAACAGGACTAAATGATAGTGCTGATGAACACATACAAAAACGGGTATCATTGAGAAAGGAATTGGAGGAGTTAAAGGATAAAGAGCTTAATTTACAAAAAGAAAAATTACCTTTGGAAAATAATTTAACTAATGCAAAGAATAAAATCCAACAATCAAAAGAAATTTTAGAAAAACTTTCTCAAAATGATATTGAAAGTAATAAAGATAGACTAAAACTTCAAATTGATGAGCTTGAAAAAGAACTTGGTGATTATAAAATAGCACAACAAAATACTTTAAACGATTTGGATAAAACAAAAAATGAAATGAATGACCTTGCTTATAACATTCGCATCGCAACATCAAAAGTAGCTCAAATGGAAGGGGCAAAACAAGCTTATGAAGCTGCAAATTATGGCGGTGCTATTGATGTTATAATGAATTCAAATATAAAAGGAGTCCATGCACCATTAGCTAAACTTGCTCAAGTCGATAAAGAATATTCACTTGCTTTGGAAGTTGCTATGGGTAATAGAATGAGGAATATTGTAGTTGATGATGATTATGTTGCTAAAAGTGCTATTGAAATTCTAAAATCAACAAATTCAGGTCGGGTGACATTTTTACCGTTAAACAAACTTAAGTCCGCTCCAAATTCCTTAAAATTGCCAAAAGATAATGGTGTAATTGATTTTGCTATAAACTTAATTGAGTTTGATGATGAATATTTGGATGCTTTTTACTTAGCACTTGGTGAAACATTGATTGTTGAAGATTATCAATGTGCTCAAAAACTTATTGGCAAATATAAAATGGTGACATTAAATGGTGAAGTTTTTGATAAATCAGGGGCTATTACAGGTGGTTCTACAAATAATAAAAGTGGATTAAAATTCAGTCAAACCCAAAATGAAGAACTTGAAGAATATAAAAATCGTTTAAAACAAATTGAACAAAAATATAAAACTGCCGAAACAAAAAAAATAGCACTTGAAGAAAAGTTAGATAAAGTAAGAAGTGAATATTCAAGTATTACAACTGAATTATCAAAAGCTAAAATTGAATATCAAAGCATTATTCAAAATAGTGAATTGAATTTAAAACAAATTGATGAAAATAGAAAAATACTTAATGAACTAGAGCCCCAAATACCAATTTTTGAATCTAAATTGGATAAACTTGAAGAACAAGAGTTTGATTTAAATGAAAAAATACTTAAATTAAACGAAGAAATAGAAGTTATTGAAGCCAATATGACAGAATCTCAATTGGGTGAGTTAAAATCAAAAACTCAAAATGTTGAAAATGAAATTAAGACACTTGAAAATAATGTTTTAAAATCTCAAAATGATATTAATGATTTTAATCGTGATATAAACTTTAATGTTGAAGTAATAAAAACAAAAGAAACACAAATTGAAAAATTATATAAAGATAATGAAATATTAAAAGAAGATAAAATTAAGTATGAAAAAGAAATAATTGAAATAAAACAACAAATAGAAACATTAAATATTAAAATTGATGAGCTTGCAAAAGATTTAAACGAATACCAGCAAAAACGTGATGAAAAAGAGCTTGTAATTCGTGAATTTACAAAAAATAAAGATAATCTTGAAAATTCAATAGAAAGAGTTAAGGAACAAATTGAATCATTTAAATCAAGAAGGCGAGAGCTTGAGCCAGTTGAAATTGAGTTGCGAACTAAATTAAAAGAAGCAGATATTGATGTATTAAAAATTGAACCGCCTCAGTATTCAATTGACGAAATAAGTAGCAAAATAAACAAATTAAGCCGGCAAATGGAGTCAATGGAACCTATAAATATGTTATCAATTACCTCATACGATGAAGTTTCAAATCGGAAAGAAGAGCTTCAAGTGCGTATTGAAACATTATCCTCCGAGCGCAAAGAGATTTTAGAGAGAATGTCAAGTTATGAAAAGTTAAAAAAAGACACTTTCTTGCAAACGTATAACAAGATAAATGAAAACTTTAAAGATGTATTTAATAAACTATCAGATGGTGAAGGTACATTGATACTTGAAAACCATGAAAACCCGTTTGCTGGAGGGTTAACTATTGAAGCACAGCCACGAGATAAGAAAAAACAACGTTTGGAGCTTATGTCTGGAGGCGAAAAATCACTTACAGCTTTAGCTTTTGTTTTTGCAATACAACGATATATGCCATCACCATTTTATGCATTTGATGAAGTTGATATGCACCTTGACGGAATAAATGTTGAAAAATTATCGGAAATGATTCAACTTCAATCCAAAGATACACAATTTATAGTAGTTAGTTTACGTAAACCTATGATAGAATCAGCTAATAGGACAATTGGTGTCACTCAAAAAGATAAGGGAATAACAAAAGTTACAGGGGTAAAATTAAGAGACTAATTATTATGATAAACGGAACAAATGCAATTGACTTAAATAATAACGTTGACATTGAAAGTGAGATACTCAATCAAGGTCAAACAAATGAAATTGATGGTATTTCAATTCTTGTTGAAATGGCTAAAACCGGAAAAGTTGACCCCTGGAATATTGATATTGTTGATGTTACTGATAAATATCTTTCACAAATATTTAAAATTAAAGCCAATAATCTTCGTCTAACAGGTCGGACTTTGTTATTTGCCGCCATTTTGCTTAAACTCAAATCCAATATTTTAGAAGGGATAAGTGTCAACCAGTTTGAAGAAAATCAATCAGAGAACGATTTTTATGACAACGACTTCGATGATAATGAAGATGACATACATAATTATGAAGAAGAATTACCCCGAAATAACGTAATATCGATTGACGAAGTTTTGGAAAGAAGAACATCAATACGTCTTAATCGAAACAGGGTTGTAACCTTAAAAGACTTAATACGTCAATTGAAATTTTATGAAGAACTTGATAAAAAAAGAACATTAAAAAATACACTTGAGCGACATGCCAAAAGACGTGTTAAATCTTATGCAAACTTTACAGCTGATGACATTATAAATATTGCACATGATGAATATATTGAAAAAAGTGTAGAAGTTTTACACGAAAATTTAGTTCACATATTTGAAACAGAGGAGAAAGTCGAATTAAACACGCTAACACTTCTTGGAATGGATAAAATAAGCGCATATATTGCATTATTATTTTTAAGTGTAAATGAAAATTATGACCTTGTTCAAGATGAGTTTTATTCTGATTTATATGTAGTAAAACGCGAAGATAACTTAATAACTGAGGTAATATAAAAAATGTCAGCAACATTAAAGTCAAGAATAGAAGCAGTTTTATTTGTAGCAGCAAATCCAATGAGTATTAAAGAAATAGCTCAAATTTTAAACCAAGAAGAAGTTGATATTGAAGAAGCACTGCTTAATTTGATGTTTGACTATCAAAGTTCCGATGGGGCTTTGGAAATCGATGATGAAAACGGTTACATTTTACAAGTAAAAAAAGAACATTTGGATATTGTTGAAAAATTATGCCCTGTTGAACTTCGCGGTGCTGTTTTAAAAACTCTTAGCGTGATTGCATTAAAAGAACCCATTCGTTTAACATATTTAAAAGAACTTCGAGGGGCTGATAGTTATAATCATGTCAATGAGCTTGTTGAAAAAGGGCTTATTTCTAAAACAAAAGATAAAAATGGGCGGTCTTTTAACTTGTAAACAACGCCCAAATTTAGTGAATATTTTAAACTTAAAGGTGACACTCAAACTCTAGCTAAAATTCTTGATATTGAAAAAGCGAAAGGTTGATATGTTTTTTTATATTATGCCTCAAAATTTAAATCTCTTGGATCTAACATTTGACTTGTCAAATCTTCCTTTATAGCTTTTAAATCAGATTTATAAATATCATAATATACTTTTGGGAATCTGTGTTTTATCCAACTTTCAGAATATTTTGGCATTGTTACATTAGTTTCAGTTGTCAAAACATTACGTCGATCGTATTGTTTCATATCTATATTATTTCGTTCTTTATTATCATCAGCTAAAGTTTCAATACTACTATATTTAGCCATATGAGCATTAATTTTACGAAAAGCTAAAATATCTTCACGAGAAGCTCTATAATAATTTTTAGCCATATTACGATAATTAATTCCCTTAAAATTAACCTTATTACCATCATCCCTTAGCTTTAGCCATATCATTATAAACTTTATTAGCATAAATTCTATTAGCATTAAATATATAATTATTAGCCATATAAGCAACCCGTTTTGCAACTTCCCCCTGACTTTTAAATCTATTTGGAATATTGTTTGGCAAATTTGGTAAATTTGGTAATCGAATCATTATTTTCAATCCACTTTATTTTTTATTATAATTATAATTGTAATTGTCAAAAGATAAGTAAGCAACTCACAACCTAGTAAAGAAGAGAATATATTGATAAACAATTGAGGCAAAAGCAATGTCAATAAACCATGATATGCATAAATTATAAAACTAGAATCGCTTAATAAATCAGGAACTAATTTACCTTTATATTTAGAAGCAAGATAATATGAAATACCAATTACCGAAGATATTTTAAATATAGATAAATACTTATATAAATGAATATGTAACAATTGAAAACAATAATGATCACAAATAATAGATATAATACATACAAGCAAAGAAAGAAATAAAATTCTTTTACATATTTGCATAAAATTAATTCTTTCTATAGCGAAATATACACCTAAATCAAACCAAAATAAAGACTCAATAACAGGACTTTGAAAGTAATAATTTAGACAAAAAAGAATAGCTGGCAAGAAAATTTTGAGTCTCTTTATTCCATAATAAAATAATGGGGTTGATACAACCATAACTATTAAATTTCTAATAAACCATAATGGGCCATCAATTGGTTTAATAAAAACTTCATACACAAATGAGA
>USEW01000084.1 GCA_900553845.1 uncultured bacterium | reverse complement strand
TTGAAGATTATAAAAAAATAATTGAAAAAAAACTTGATGAATATTTAGAATTAAAATATCCTGAAAAAATATATGAATCAATTAGATACTCTGTTTTAAATGGAGGAAAACGTTTAAGACCTGTTATGTTACTTGAAACATTAAAAATGATAACAGGTGATTATATTAGAGGCTTACCAGCAGCATGTGCTATTGAAATGCTTCATTGCCAAAGTTTAATTCATGACGATTTGCCTTGTATGGATAACGATGATTATCGTCGAGGTAAATTGACAAACCACAAGGTATTTGGTGAATCAACTGCTGTATTGGCAGGAGATGCCTTATTGTCTTTTGCACCTCAAATTATGCTAAATTATTTAAATGTTAATGAGACTATAAAATTAAAAATTTTAAACGAATTTTTTAATGCAGCCGGTGTATATGGTATTATTGCAGGTCAGATTATGGATTTAGATAGTGAAGGTAAAGATATATCATATGAAACTTTAAGTTATATTCATACAAAAAAAACAAGTGCATTATTTGAATGTGCTATTCGTATTGGTGGAATATTGGGGCTTGTTGAAGATAATTTACTAAATGAACTTACAAAATTTGCACAGTATTTTGGTATGGCATTTCAAATTTCAGATGATATAATTGATGAAACTAAAAGTTTTGAGGTATTGGGAAAGACACCAAAAAAAGACGAAAAAGCATCAAAAGCTACATTTGTTAAATTTTTTGGTATCGATGAATCAAAAATTAAATTAAACTATTATTGTGAGCGTTGTTGTGATATATTAGAAAGTAATAGGTTTAAATCTAAAATATTTATGGAATTGGTTGATAGTATAAAAATGAGGGCTAATTAGTAATGGTAAATTGTGCAAATTCAGGATTATATATGTTGTTTACTGGAATTGAAGCAGCTATTATTGCTCAATTGTTGAAGTTTTTTGGGTATATTATAATTAATCGAAGAATAGACTGGAGAATGCTTGTAACTACAGGTGGCATGCCTTCAAGTCATAGTGCAGGTGTTGTGGGTTTAACAACGGCAGTTGCAATTGTTTGCGGTATAAATTCAGTTGAATTTGCAATAGCTGCAACATATGCGCTTGTTGTTATGTATGATGCTGCAGGTTTGAGACGTTCTGCAGGTAAAATGGCACAGTGTTTAAATCGTATTATGGATGATATATATCAGCATAATCCAATTGATGCAGGTGATAAACTTAAAGAACTTTTAGGACATACTCCTTTAGAGGTATTCTTTGGAGCGATTACAGGGATTATTATTGCCTATATTAACTTTATTTTATTAGTATAAATATGGATTACGATTTTATACGACAATTAAATATTCCTCTTATTATCTTTAATGAGCAGAATAATATTATTTCAACAAATATATTGTTTATTGAAGAGTTTGGTAGTATAAAAAATATTAATCGTTTTAAAAATAAGTTTGATTTTGATTTTTGTGTGCTTGAACCTGAAAAAAATATTAATCTTACCCCAATTGATTTTTGTCTTTTATCAAGTGAAAATTTTTTTGCTATTGTAAATTATCGAAATGAAAATTCTAATTTAAAATTTTATGAATTAAGTTCTTATGTTAAAAATGGAAAAAAACTGTTAACTTTTAAAAATATAACTTATGAAAATAAATTTCGAGAAATAAATTCTAATTTAACAAAACTTGAAAAGTATAAAGATGATTTAGAATTAGAAAATAAAAAATTAAATGAACTTAAAGATAATGCACAACTTCAAGTTTTAAAAATGAATATATTAAATCGTATTAATGATAAAATTCGAAAATCTATTGATTATAATGAAATTATTTTATCGGCATTAAAGGAAATATGCCCATTAATAAATGCATTTACAATTTCATTTGCAAAGTTTGAACGAAAAGGAATATTTAAAGTTACACATATTTATCCAAGAACAAAAAGTGTTTTAAGCAATGATACAAAATTTGTTTTATCAGATAATGAGTTTGAAAAACTTTCAAAACGAAAATATATAACTACATTTGTCTTGAAACCATTTGAAAAAAGCAATAAATTTTTTAAAACTTCATTATTTAGAATAATGCTTCCAATATTTCATCAGAAAAAACTGCTTGGTATAATAATAGGTTTTTCTAAACAAAAAATTAGTTTAACTTCACAAAGTGACTTAATTTCATCACTTTCAGTTCAAATTTCGCAATCTTGTAGTCTTGCTAATTTATTTGATAAAGTAAAAAGTACAAATAAAGAACTTAAAAAAACATTAAATGAACTAAAGGAAACTCAAATTCATTTAATAAATTCTGAAAAAATGGCTTCACTCGGGCAGCTAATAGCCGGTGTAGCGCATGAAATTAATACACCACTGGCTTCAGTTAATTCAAATAATAATATACGTTATAAAATAATTAAAAACCTTATATCGAATTATGAAAATGATGATTATGTGCAAAAACTTCAATATATTAATAAACTTGATGAAGAAGCAATTAAACGTATAAAAAATATTGTTGTTTCGTTGAAAAAATTTGTAAGATTGGATGAAGCACAACTTCAAAGTGTAAATGTTAATGAGGAAATTGATTTGACTTTGGAGCTATTAAATCATGAATTAAAAAATAAAATAACTGTAGTTAAGAATTATTCAAATGTTAAACAGATAAAATGTTACCCTAATTTATTAAATCAAGTATTTATGAATTTAATAATAAATGCAAAACAAAGTATTGAAGGATATGGAAAAATTGAGATTACAACTTTAATGAATGAAGATAATTTAGAAATAATATTTAAAGATACCGGTTGTGGTATTGCTAAAAAGGATGTGAAAAAAATATTTAACCAGGGATTTTCAACAAAACCATATGGTGAAGGGACAGGACTTGGGCTTGCTATTTGTAAAAAAATTATTGAAAAACATAACGGGAGTATAACTTTTGACTCTGAAGTTAATATTGGTACCACATTTAAAATTTTGCTTCCATATTAATAAAATATATTAACAATTCAAAACAAAAGAAGTACGAGCATATTGATGAGTTTTGATATCAGTAATGTTTTTGTTTAAATTTTGAACTTTAACGTTCATATTAACATAGAATTTTTGCATTAAAGCTATATCATTCATACTGTTTAACATTTTGTTAGCGTCAACTTCTTTAGCAAGACTAGGATTGTCAACTTGAGCTCTAGCATATTTTTGAATTAATGCGTTATCAATAAAATCTTTAGCTTGAAATGCCATAATAAATATCCCCTATAAACTTTTAAACCAAATCTTTGAATATATTTTGTATATTCTTTATATATAAATAAAAACAAAAAGAATAAAAAAATTGCCTAATTAAGGCAATTTTTGTTAAGTTTTATTAAGTTATTTATATATTTATTATGTCATAGAGTTTTTTTATTGCATTTTTTGCAGTTCTGCTAATGCTTCATCTTTATTCCAAGTATAAGTTTTAATATGTTTATAAGCACACACTAAAGCATTGTATTCATCATTAGTTAAGTTTAAAGTATTTTTAAAATCTTCAGACATAGGTTCTTCGCCGGAATCTTGAGCCAAATCTCCATTTCTGTCAAGGATTTGTCCTTTAAATGTAGAATTACCATTTGGATCAATTTGTGTTTTTAATATGTAATGCGGTAAAGATTTAGATGTGTCACTATAATACAATATATCTATAACTGTTCTTGAGCCATCATCATTTTGCTCAATTTGGTGAGAAAAATATTCTCGGTTATTTTCATTATAATAGGTAAAATTATTATTGTTACCTTCAATACGTTCACCGGTATTATTGTCATCAATTATAGCATCTTTTTCATTTATATTTCTTAATATTGGACTCATTCTAGTGAGAGCATCTGAATAGTTTTTAAAAACTGTTTTCATACATTCTAAATTTTCCAAAGTATATTTGTGTAAATTATTTGCAGTTTCAGTGGAAATTGTAGTAACAACAGGTGTACTATTGAGTTTTGTTAATATTTGATTTGTATTCTCAAAATAATAACCTTCCTGAATGTCATTATGCAAAGTAACTGTTCCTTGTAATAAATCGCTCTTAACAACATAAGGATTATGATTTTGTGTGATAGCAGGACTTATCACGATGTGACTTGAAACATCGTCTCTGTTAAATGTTATACATTGTAAATCGTAATCATGGTTACTAAATCGTGTAAGTTGTTTTTCTTGTGAATGGGTATTGTGTTGAAATTCAGCACGTTCAAAAGACTTTTGGATATTATAAGTAACAAAAATTTTATTGCCATCATTTATATATTTATATTTATCATAGTTTGTTGATAATTCTTTAGGCGTTAGATACATTGCTATACTATTAGTAAGACTGTCAATTGTTCTTACACCAAGTTTTTCTCTTAAAGGTATTGTAAATCTTAATCCAAGTCGAGGATTAACAAGACCTAAAGTAGGTATATAATCACAATAGTCTATCTTAAAATTGTCAATATTAACATTTTCATTTTCAATATTGTTTCTATCAAAAAAAGGATCAATTTCATTTAATGCATTAGATACTGCTGGTAATGTTCCTTTATATAACTCATGGCTTTCTTGTAAAATTGTTGGATACTTAGGTAATGTATATTTTGGTGTTGTATTTCTATTTAACTCTTGTTTTATTGCGTTATCAAGATTTAATAAATCACTCATTTGAATATTTCTTTGTTGGAATGCTTCTTGTGTTTGAACCAGCAATTTACCAAGCATTTCGCCGCCTAATTGCTTATGTTCTTGTGCTTCAGTTAATGGATCCTGCTTGGAGTCTAAGATATTTTTTATTGTTCTAACTTTTTCAAAAATATTTTGTTGTCCTTCTTGTAAATTTTTTTCAAAATTTCTAACAAAATTATTGTGTGAATATATTCTCATATTATTTTCTCATCTATACTACAATTATAATTATAATATGTCAAAATATTAATGCAAGCTTTTTATTAAATAATTTTTATAAAAATTATTTAAATATTAAAAAAATACTACATCAAAAGTTTAATATATTAATTCAAATAGTCATATTAGATTATCTTTTTTGGTAATGAATAAAAGCACTTTTCAAAAACATAATTTTATGTAACGAAATTTTAAAGATTGTAAATTATTATTTGCAACCAAATTTCAAAATAGGAGGAAAGAGATGACAATTAACAAAATGACACTTGCTGCTGCTTTAAGTATTGGTCTTTTAGCAAGTAGCGTATCAATTAATGCAGCAACAATTGATGATATAACAGGAATGAATTTAGCTGCATGTCCTATATCAGGATGTAAAACTAAAGTGACACCGCATAATGCAAAATGCCCAAGATGTATGCAACCAAAAGAAAGCTGCACTTGCAATCCTTGTGAATGTGAACCTTGTGGCGCAGCACCATGCGAACCTTGTGTAAAACCTTGTGACCCTTGTGCAAATCCTTGTAATGAGCCATGTGATCCATGCTCAAAAAAGAAGAAAAAATGTGATCCTTGCAAAAAAGAAAAATGCAATCCTTGTGAATGTGACCCATGCGGTGCAGCACCTGCACCTTGTGATTGCCCTCCAATGGCAACTTGTCCGGATAATGGAGAGCCTACTTGTGCAGTATGTCCAAATACTTCTAATTTAAGTGATTCACAACGTCAACAAATTTATGCTTATCCATATGCTGTTTATGGTGGAAATAATGTAGTTGGTGAATATAATAATGGTATTGCAATAAACGAATCACCATATACACCTTGTCAGGGTTGTGCAACAAGTCACATACCTTGTGAAAATGCATTAAGTGCTTGCACAGACGGTATTCCTGTTGCAAGAACAGAATGTGACCCATGTGGTGCAGCTGCTCCTTGCAATATATGTGATCCATGTGCTAATAGTGCTAATAAGTCGTTTTTCTCAACAGCTTTTGGTTGGCTAAATCCTTTTAATGCATTAAGTATGGATAGCAAATGTAAAACATCTTGCACTTCATGTAATAACGGATGTTCAACAGGAAAAGCTTGTCAAATACCTGTAGTTACAAACACTTGTAATCCTTGCGGATGTGGTGTACCTGTAGTTCAAAATAACTGCGGATGTCCTGTTCAAATCCAAACTCAAACAAGTATGGATGTTTGTAAAAAATCATTAGAACCGTTTACAATTTCTCAAACAGGTGCTGCTGCTCCTTTAATGAGTGTATTCCCTGATGTTCCATCAGGATACTGGGCAGGATGCGAAATTAATAGATTAGCTGAAAATGATATTATTGTTGGATACCCTGATAGAACATTTAAACCTTCACTTCCTGTATCACGTGCTGAATTAGCATCTATGACAATAAAAGGTTTCAATTTAAATGATAATATGACTTGTCCGCAAACTCATTTTAAAGATGTACCTAAAAGTCATTGGGCTAACAAAATTATTAATAAAGCAGTTGCTAATGGTTTAATGTGTGGATATCCAAATAATATGTTTAAGCCAAATGAAACTGTCTCACGTGCTGAAGCATTAACTATATTAGCAAAAGGTATAAATTGCGAAATGACTGATTGTCAAGCTCGTGAAATTTTAAGCCAATATTGTGATGGTAATAATGTTCCATCTTGGGCAGCTATTGGGGTTGCTAAATCACTTCAAGCAGGTGTGTTGGCAAATTCTCCACAACCTAAAAATATTAATCCAAATAACGATGCAAGCCGTGCTGATATAGCTTCAATGTTACAATCAGTTCGTGTAGCTATCGGTTATGATACACAAGATAAAGTAACTTTAAATGATGGATGTCCTTGTGAAAACAGTAAAGCTTACGTTGAAAAAGAAACCACAGTAAAAGTTCCTACACTTCAACTTTGCTTTAATGATGAAATAAGTGCAAAACATGCAAATATTGGTGACAGATTTGCTGCACGTACTATTGACGCTGTGACAATTGATGGACAATGCTTCCCTGCTGGTTCTGTTGTTCATGGTGTTGTAACTGAAGTTATTCGTCCTACAATGAAATGTAAGGGTGGATTAAAATTAAGCTTCAAAGATATCCAAAACGGTAAATGTAAAGTTAACTTACCAAATCAAATTATAGTTGCTCAGGTTAACTCAATGAAACGTCCTAATTTCTTTGCAAAACTAGTTGAAGCTCCATTTACTTGGACAGGTGGTATTTTAGGAAACGTTGGACGTACTGTTGGTGGTGCTATAGTTAACGCTGGTAATGCTGTTGAATCAGTATTTGATGGTGTTGGTGTAGGTACCGGTGAAATATTCCAAGGACAACTTGGAGCAGCAGGTAGAAGTTATGTTGATGCTATTAAAAATACAGTTAAAGCGCCAATTGACGTAACTCGAACAGCTTTAAGCGGTACTATGGGATTATTTGGATATACCGCTGATGAAATTACTTACCTTGTTGATAAAAACGGTATGAGAGTTTCTTCAGTTAATCCAAAAGAACAAGTTACTATTTCTTTTGGATGCAATGAACGATAGTTAATTTACTATCTAAATGTTAAAATCCGTACATTGATTTATTTCTTTGTACGGATTTTTATATTTAGATTTAATTTTGTATAAAAAGATCTGGAAAATACATTTTTATTCTAGAGTGTAAAGGTGATAAATATTCGCAAGAGAAGTGAATAGTCGGCAATATATACATTTTATCCATTTTATCATAAATATACTCTAATTATTTCTGAAAAGATTCATTTACCTTTAGCTTATTATCATCCCATTGTTCAAAAGCTAAAAAATCTTGTAAAATTTTTTTCAATTTTGGTCCATTTTTTTATAAGATTCTTTAAATTCAGTCCATTCTTTAACAAATTTATTATCAAGTTCTTTTTTCACAGATTGGGTAACTTTACTGTCAATGATTTTCGTGGATTTTTTATTAAGTGTTTTTACAACTTGTTGTCAATTATTTCACTTAATTTTTCATCAAGTTTTTTGGATATTTTTTCATCCAATATTTTTTCATATGCTTTTAGTTTTATGTGATGAAATAAGTGCAAATGTTGCAACACCAACTGCAGTGATTGCCGTTGTTCCAAGCACAATTTCTTGTTGTGTTTGGAGTCTTTTTTTTTCTTATTGCCTATTAATGTAATATGGTTATGGTAATCTTTCTCTCTTTTTTTCTTTTTTGTTGCAAAACTGTGTTTTACCAACATTCACTTGATTAATAATTTTCACTATATTCTCACTTTCTTTAATTTTGCTATTTTGAATCTAAAAATAATTATT
This sequence comes from uncultured bacterium, assembly GCA_900553845.1. GTDB lineage: Bacteria > Cyanobacteriota > Vampirovibrionia > Gastranaerophilales > Gastranaerophilaceae > UMGS1477. Next base: position 74 of record USEW01000084.1, on the reverse strand, counting down.
ATTGCAATTAATTATTTGTAAATTATCTTGAAAATACTTGCTAAATTTTAAATTTTTAACCATGTTTAAAACTG
>USEW01000083.1 GCA_900553845.1 uncultured bacterium | reverse complement strand
GGCTACATTAAAAACTTTCAATAAATAATGTAAAAGATACCATGCGGCAAAAAAAATACCCCACTGTTCTATAGTTTCAAGCATTTTTTAAATTCCTCCAATATTTTATTTATCCTGGCATTTGTATTTAATGTTGTTTTCATAATAAAATAAATATAAAACACTCCAATAATTAATGAAATCCAATATACACTTTTGCTTAAATTTAATAAATGTAAACCATATACACCGCCAATCAATACAACAAGTATTGTTATAATATTTGTTCTTAAGTTTATATGGTTTTTTAATTTTTCAATATAATAAGTCTTTCATTTTTTAATAATATCAAACCAAAATTACTTAATCAACCCTTGAACTTCTTTAAAATTAGGATTTTTAGAGCTTTTCAATAAATCAAAAAGCAAAATTTCACAACAAGATATTTTAACTCCATATTGTTGCATCAAATTTATACCTGTCTCAAATTCATAATTTTTGCGGCTTTTTGAAGCATCTTTAATAAGAAAAACTTCGTAACCTTTTTCAATAAGAGCCTTTGAAGTCTGAAAAACACAAATATGCGCTTCAATTCCAAACAAAATGACTTGCTTTTTACCAAAAGTTTCAAGTTTTTTTATAAGGTCTTCATTATTTAAAGCAGAAAAATCAGTTTTTTCATATACATAAGTGTTTTCATTAAAAACATCTTTTAATTCTGAAACAGTTTCACCTAAACCTTTCGGATATTGTTCAGTAACAACAATAGGAATATCCATCAAATTTGCTGTTTTTAAAATTTTAAAAGCATTTTTTACTTCATCAATTGCATTAGTAGCATTAACTAACTTTTCCTGCATATCGATCATTAAAATAACACAATTATCTTTATTCATTTTATTTACTCTCTTGACAAATTTCTACACCATTTATATCAGGACTTTTCGTTTTAAATTCATTTATAGCCTTTGAAGCGATTTTAACAGAATTAATTGTAGCATTTCCACCAACACAACCACCTTCACAACACATTACTTCAACTAAATTGCCATCATCGCACTTTTTATCTTTGGACATTTTTTTCAATTGTTTTATTGTGTCTTTATTTAAGCCGTTAATGCATATAGGTTTTACACTATCACTATTATTTAATGCATCTTTAACAGCTTGAGAAACACCCAAAGTAACACCAAAACCACGTCCTTGTTTTGAACTTTCAACATCAAATGCTTCTTCTTCACAGTCAAGTATTTCTATTTTACGTGCTACAAATAATGCACCCAATTCTTCAAAATTCATTAAATAGTCTACATTGGGGTCCTCTTCAACCTCAACACGTTTTGCAACACAGGGACTAATAAATACAAGTTTTGCATTTAGTTCTTTTTGTTTAACTATTTGACCAATATAAGCCATTGGAGTTAAAGTATCGGATACAAATGGCTTTATATCATTTAAATGTTTTTTAATAAGCTGATTATATCCAGCACAACAAGATGTTGTCATAAATGGTTCATTTTTTCCCATACGTTCCTGAAACTCACAAGCTTCATTTTTTGTAGTTACATCAGCACCTTGAGCCACTTCATATACATCATAAAACCCTGCTTTTTTAATAGCCGTTTTTAATTGATAAATATTTCCTGGAAACTGCCCAACAATTGATGGAGCTATTAAAGCAATTACTTTTTCACCGTTTTTTATATGTTTTAAAATATCAATAACCTGGCTTTTTTCATGAACAGCCCCAAAAGGACAAGCAGAAACGCATTTTCCACAGGAAATACAAGCATCAAAATCTATCTTTGCGCGTCCATTTTCACCTTTGGCTATAGCTCCAACAGGACAAGCATCCTCACATGGAACAGTTATTTTAACTATTGCATTATAAGGACATACTTGCATACATTGTTTGCAGTTTTTACATTTTGAGCCATCGATAACAGATTTTCCATTAACAATACTTATAGCTCCAAACTTACAAACATTTTGACAAGGACGTGCAACACACCCTTGACATAAATCTGTTACATAAATACGACTTGGTACACAGCCTTTACAAGCAGCATCAAGAACAGTTAAGGGATTTTTTTCAGGCTTTTCTCGTTCTAAAGCTTTTTTAGCATATTCAGACAACAAAACTGTTTCATCATGATCTTCAATTGAAAAGCCTAATTCAGCAATTGCTCTATCTTTTAAAATTGCACGTTCTTTATAAATGCAGCATCTATATGGAACATCAGAACCTTTTGGCCTCATTTGATAAGGTATTAATCTTGTATTTTTTTCATAATCAACTGAAAAAAAAGCTTCAATTATTTTAATTAAAATTTGTTTTTTTAAATGAACTGCTTGGCTATTATTATTTCTCATCCTTAACTATTTTTCCTTCAATAATCTTTAAAACTTTTTCAACTGTAGCCTGGCTAACTACTTCATTATCAACTTTAACATAAGGAGCTTGTGAATACTCACAATCTTGAGAACATAACCCTAAGCAAGGTTTACCTGAAACTTCAACCATATTACTATATCGTTTTGGAATTATTTCGATTAACTCTTGCAAATGAGATGAGCCCATTACAAAACAGGTTGTTCCCAAACATATCTCAACTTGAATTTTTTCCATTATTAATCTTTCCTCATGTTTTATTATACTACAATTTATTTTATTTTAGTTATGATTTGACGTAAAGTGTAAAAAATTTCCAATTAAGTTTTCATTCCAAACAATAACATCATCCGGCACTTTTAATACACTTGGAGTAAAATTCCATATATATTTTATATTACTATTAATCAAAAAATCAGCAGTTTCCTGAGCATAGGCTCTTGGAACTGTTAATATTGCTATTTCAACATTTAGTTTTTTAGCTAAATCAGGCAATTTTTCAATATCAAAAACTTTTTTAAAATTAACAATTACATCAACTTTCGAACTGTCATTATCAAATAAAGCCATTATATTCAAGCCATAATCTTTAAAATTGGTATATTTTGCTAATGCCATACCAAGATTGCCAGCACCTATAATAAAAGCATTTTTGGGTTTTTTAAAACCTAAAGTTTTTTCGATAGATTTCTTAAGGCATTTTACTTCATATCCAACTTTGCATTTTCCGGTATTATTTAAAAGTTTAATATCTTTTCTAACTTGCGAATCATCAATTTTCAAAAGTTTAGCAATTTGAGGTGAAGAAATAAACTCAATATTTTTTTCAATATAATCAAAAAGTATATAATGATACAATGTTAAACGTTTTATTATTTTGTCCGTTAATTGTATTTTCACTTTTACTCCGATTTTATTGTGATTTATTTCCCTATTTAATATTTAAACAAATAAAAACTAACATGTCAAATTCAATGTTTTTTTTGTGTAATTTATGATAAAATCTGAATTGAAAAAATATTAAAAGATAAACCGGAGAAATAAAAAATATGAAAATGTCACAAATGTTTGTTGAAACTTTACGTGAGTTTCCACAAGATGCAGAAATAATGAGTCATAAATTGTTGGTAAAAGCGGGTTTTATAAGAAGACTTACAAATGGAGTTTACGTTTATTTACCTTTAATGTTTCGTGTTTTACAAAAAGTTGAGAATATAGTTCGTGAGGAAATGAACTCTTCAGGTGCTCAGGAACTTTTGATGCCTTTTGTACAGCCAAAAGAATTATGGGAACAATCAGGTCGTTGGGATGTTTACGGTAAAGAACTTATGCGGTTAAAAGACAGACATAATCGTGAATTATGCTTAGGTCCGACACATGAAGAAATAATAACATTTGTAGCTCGTGAAGGGATACGTTCTTACAAACAATTGCCTGTCAATTTATACCAAATACAATCAAAATTTCGTGATGAAATAAGGCCACGATTTGGACTTCTCCGGGGACGCGAATTTATAATGAAAGATGCCTATAGTTTTGCTACAAATCAAGAAGATATGGAAAAAGAATATGAAAAAATGGCTCAAACATACAGTCGTATATTTGAAAGATGTGGGCTTGAAACAAAAATGGTTCAATCTGATTCAGGTGCTATTGGCGGAGCAGTTTCACATGAATTTATGGTTTTGCTAAATAATAATGAAAATGTTAATGCTGGAGAAAATGATGTATTTTATTGTACTGACTGTGATTATCAGGCAAATTCAAATCATGCAATTTCAAAACTTTCAAATTGTGAAACAGATGGGGCTTTTGAAAAATTTGAAAAAATTCATACTCCAAATACAAAAACAATTTCGGAGCTTGAAGAATATTTTAAAAAACCGTCTTCCATAATGCTAAAAACAATAGCTTATATCGTTGATAAAGATATTGTTTTAGCTTGCATTCGTGCAGATAGAGATATTGAAGAAACAAAGTTGAAAAATTATTTTAATGCTAACGATATTAGATTGGCTAGTGAAGCTGAAATACATGAATTTATGCAAAATAACAATATCAACTCAAAAAGCGGATTCATTTCTCCTTATAACCTTGAAGACAAAATTAAAATAGTTGCTGATAATTCGGTTAAAACTTTAAAAAATTTCATAATGGGAGCAAATGAAACTGATTTTCATTATGTTGGAGCAAACCTTGATGAACATTTACCAAATTTAAAATACACAGACATATGTTTAGTAAGAACCGATGATATATGTGTTAAGTGCCATGGAAAACTTAAAGTCACAAAGGGTATTGAAGTCGGTAATATATTTCAGCTTGGTACAAAATACTCATCTGCTATGAATGCATTTTACACAGATGAAAACGGAAAAAATAAACCATTTATTATGGGATGTTATGGTATTGGTATTTCAAGAACGGCCGCATCGGCAGTTGAGGTTTATAATGATGAATATGGCATAAAGTGGCCTGTTTCAATAGCGCCATATCATGTTTGCATAGTACCTGTCAATATAAAAGATGAAAAACAAATGGAAATATCATCATATTTATATCAAAAATTATGCGAAAATAATATTGAAGTTGTTTTTGATGACAGAGATGAACGTGCTGGTGTCAAATTTAAAGATGCAGATTTAATTGGTTATCCTCTTCGTATAAATGCAGGTAAAACAGTTAATGAAGGACTTGTCGAATTAAAATACCGACATACAGGAGAAATTGTTAAAATGACGCCTGATGAAACAATAATGGAAGTAATAAATTATGTCAAATCACGAATATAGTATAAAAATTGCTCATTTATACCCAAATTTATTAAATATTTACGGTGATTTTGGGAATATTCTTGCATTAAGAAAAAGATTTATTGATAGAAACATAAATTGTGAAGTCATAAATTTTAATATTAATGATAATCCTTATGAAAAAATAAACGAATGTAATATATTTTTTATAGGTGGAGGTCAAGATATTCAACAATATGAAGTAGCAAATGATTTAAAAAGACATAAAGATTTTTTCATAAATAAAGCTAAAGAAAATAATGTATTTTTAGGTATTTGCGGCGGATATCAGCTAATGGGTGAATACTATAAACCATTTGATATGGATAAACAAGCTGGATTAGGAATTTTAGACGTTTATACCATTGCTTCAAAAAAAAGATTTATTGGTAATGTTTCAGTAAAAATAAAAGATGACATATATAATGGCACTTTGGTTGGATTTGAAAATCATAGCGGATTAACTTATATTACATCTGTCAACACAAAACCAATAGGTGATATAATTGTTGGAAACGGAAATAACGGCGAGGACAAACAGGAAGGTGCATACAAAAATAATGTTTTTGGTACCTATTTGCATGGAAGTTTTTTACCTAAAAATCCCAAATTTGCCGATTATTTAATATTCCAAGCATTAAAAACCAAATATAAAGAAGAAATCGTTTTAAATCCGCTTGACGATGAGCTTGAAAATCTTACGCACCAAAGTTTGCTAAATAAACCATATTGAAGCCTAAACCAGGTTTAAAATAATTGTAACGATTTGTAAAAAAGATTAAAGTTGAAAGAAATATTGCCGTTATAAATACTGTAGTATAACAGGATAGGTGAAAAAATGGGAATCGATAGCGTATCATTAAGCACAAGAACAGGTTTAGGCAGTATTTACAACCAATGGAAATATGCAGTAAACAATAAAAAAACAACCGATAACTTTAAAACATATCTGTTATCAAGTCAGGAACATCTTAATCAACTTGAGACATTATTCACAGACTATGGACATGTTAGTGGTACATGTGGTGATACATTTGTAAAAGAGTCAATAATAGAACTTCAAGATGGACGACTATTATGTCTTGACCCAGATGAGGCAAAGGCTTATATTCTGGACTTAAACGATGTAAATTCAAACTCCCAGCAATATAACTTAACAGTTATCCAACCGGATAATACCTCAGCTAGTTTTTCCGAACAGATAACAAATTTAATGAGTAAAATAACAACACAGCTTGGAGCCGACGGGATTTCAACAACAAAAGATGGTACAAATATTGATTCAAGCCTTTTAATAAACACTTTAAGTGGAAATTCAAAAACTCAATATTGCGATGAAATGGGCATATCCGACACTTCATCAACAGACAAAACTTATACATCTGGCAAATTAAAATTATTTGCAGGCAAAGGTATATCTGATATAACAACAGACCAGAACGAACATGATTATTATAAAGCTGCATTTGAAGCCATGGGGATAACCTTTAATAGCGACAACAACACATTTAACACTGCTTTTGATGCAGGAGGAACATCATTTACTACAAGTTTTAATAACACTATAAACAGTATAAGCAAAATTATGGAAAAAGGTTCAACTGCGACAGACCAGGACAAATTAAATTTATTGCAGATTATAAGGAAAATGTCGACAATTGAATATGAACTTCTTGAAAAAATTAACCCTGGTTTCACCGAAGCACTTAATACACTTATCGGTGATTTCCAAAGCCGGACTTATCTTGACAGAAACGGAAACCATACAGGTCTTGATACAACAATAAGTTATGAAACAGTAATGCAGGAAAAACTAAAAGCTATGAGCAACGACCCTTCATGCTATTTAAGTACAGAGGACCGCACGCAACTTGATAATTATCTTGGAAAATACCTTTGTAAAAAAGATGGTAAATACATTACAATCACTAAAGAAGAGTATTTAAAGAAAAAGTCAGACTCGACTTATTCAGAGTTTACCGAAATAACATCAGCTTGGTTACTGAATCAGCCTTATGAGAACTTGAAAACATACAATATAGATATTGAAAATAATATTTTAACTAGATTAAATACAGCTAAAACGTGTATTTCAAGAGCTTCATCCTCCACTGCATATAAGGCAATGAGTGAAGCCATAAGCAACACTGTTACATATGGGGTTTCTGATACAACTATTGAAAATTATAAAAATGAAATAAAAGCTGCATCTGGCCCGGATGAAATATTGATGGCTTTTTTAGAAGCAAGCAATTCAAACGATGGACCTGAAATTATTGCAAAAATACTTGAAGATCCAGATATGGTTACCAAACTAAAAACTGCTTGTGCCCAAAAAGGGACATTGAGTATCTTGGACAAAAAGGGAACAGCTAGGACAGGAGTATTATATGATATAAAAGGTATACAGGATGTCCGTACATATACAGTAGAGAATATATTGAATCATTTGGAGTATCAAACAAACGTATATTATGCGAATAAGACGGATAGTACAAGTTCACTAAATTCTAGTCGAGCAATAAATGGTATGGAAGATGGTATGTATAGGGCTGAAAATGGTTATAATGAAAGTGACAAAGAAGGAGGAAGAGTAAGAACTAATGTTGAATGTTCTACAAGCTCAACAAGATGGGCAACCGCAGTAGGAAGTATTACTGGAGTTGGAGGTCTTACTACATCAATTGTAGCTGGTTTGAATGCAGGGAATAATGTTTCTTTCTGGACTGCTTTTTTGGGTAATACAACAGGTATTACTGCCGGTGCAGTTGGTATGGCAGTAATAGGAGCAGGAATCGGTGCTGCTACAGGCTGGGCTATAGGAAATCAGATGGTTAATGGCAGTAATTCAAGATATCAACATTCTGATGGGACTTTTAATTATGGTAAAGCTAATTGGGTTAAAACTTTGACTTCGTTCACGGGTGCTTTAACAGGTTTTGCATTATCAAATGGAGTTCAAACTGGTGGTGCGAGTTTATTTGCATTAATTCCTGCGGCATTGACCGCACTAGCTGCTGGACTTGTACATTATTTTGGATAATAAATATTTTAATTTTTCGCTTTAATAAATTTTTTCTCCCTCTCCTTAAAAGGAGAGGGAAGAATTTCAACACGAGACTTATGTCGAGTGTTAGAAATTTGGGTGAGGTTATTGCGTTATCTAGATAAATTATTATATAATAATAAAATGTATAAAAAATTTTATATTT
>USEW01000082.1 GCA_900553845.1 uncultured bacterium | reverse complement strand
TATGATCATCAGTTATTAAAATTGTAATTTTGTTGTTTTCCATGAGTTTACTCTCCTATGATGTATAATAAACTTTCCATACTTGTTTTAAACTCACCAATTTAACGTATAATAAATATAATATAAATTTTTTAAACATTTTAATTTAAATTTAAATTTATTATTATTTATGATAAATTACATAATAAGAATGAAAAATTTTATTAAAAACTTAAAAGGTGACATATTTGGCGGCGTAATATCAGGCATAGTAGCTTTGCCTCAGGCTCTTGCTTTTGGGGTTGCAACAGGGCTTGGTGCCCAAGCAGGTATATGGGGGGCTATAATTCTATGTTTTATTTCAGGAGGAATTTTAAGCACAAAATCACTTCTTATTTCTGGCCCGACAGGCCCGTGTACTATTGTCATTGCTTCTTTTGCTGCGTTTTATAACAATGATTTAAATGCAATTGTTACAATATTATTAATGGCAGCGATTTTCCAATTTTTAACCGGCTTGACATCGCTTCCGTCAATAGTTAAATATATTCCATATCCTGTTATTTCAGGTTTTCTAAACGGAGTGGGAATGCTTTTAATATTATTGCAGCTTAATCCTATTCTTGGTTTTAACACCATGTCAAGTCCATGTAAAACAATAAAATATATTTTTTCAAATTATTCAAATATAAATTTACATGCTTTATTTTTAGCTTTTTTAACTTTATTTATTATTTATTTAATCCCTAAACAAATAAATAAATATCTTCCATCGCAAATTTTTGCATTAATTTTATGTACTTTTGTTTCAATAAAATTTTCATTTGATGTACAAACAATATCTCATATTCCGCTTGGATTTCCTGATATTAAACTACCTTATATTGAAGTTGCAAAAATCCCAGATTATATCCCGTACGCTTTAACTTTAGCTGTAGTTGGCTCTTGCGAGAGCCTTTTAACAGGGCTGGTATCTGATTCATTATCTAAAAACAAAAGTTCTCATAGAAAAATTGTTTTATTCCAGAGTATAGGCAATTTTTTCTGTTCTTTATCAGGTTCGCTTTATGGTGCAGCCGCAACAATGCGCACAGTTGCAGCAATAAACTCAAATGCTGTTTCACGATTTGCTGCTATTGTAAATGCTGTTTTTTTGGCTCTTATTCTTTTTAATTTCAATAATTTTGTTTCAATGGTTCCGCTTGCTGTACTTGGTGCTGTTCTTATCAAAACAGGTATTGATATTATTGATATAAAACTTATAAAAGTTATAAAATACGCGCCAAAAGATGACCTATATGTTCTGGTTGTTGTATTTTTACTGACTGTTTTTTATAATCTGATTTTTGCTGTAGGAATTGGGATAACTCTTGCAGCTTTATTATATGCAAAACGTATTGCTGATAAAACAGATTTAAAGTTTGAAAGCGTTTATGATAAAGACATAATGGATTTTGAAAGAAAAATTGAAAAAGATTATAAACATAAAATACGTGTTGTTCATATACAGGGACAGTTTTTCTTTGGTTCTGTTACACAGATAGTCTCTAGATTTGATGAAATTTTAGGAACAAAATATTTAATTTTAAATTATGAATCGGATTCATTACTTGATATATCAGCTGTTTTTGCACTTGAAGATATAATAATAAGACTTAATAATCAACATATAAAACTTATGATTGTTATAAAAAACGATGATGTACGTAAACAATTAAAAGATTTAAATATTATAAACCAAATTGGTGAAAATCATATATTTTACAGTGAAATTGAAGCTGTAAATCTTGCAAAATTGTATATAAAAACTAAAATAAGACGCAGCAAAAAAAATAAAAAATAAAATATTTTTTAAATCAGGTTTTACTTTAAAAACAAACGTTCAAGCTTTCGTACAAACCGTGTAAGTTTTGATTCATCCTCACGGCTTATTGAGTCTACAAGTATTGAATTTATACCTATTTTATTACCTACAAGTATATCAGTTAAAGGTCTATCGCCTATTATTACTACTTCATTGTTTTTAAATTTATACTTATCTATATATTGCTTTATGAAATCAGGATTTGGTTTTTTTGCAGTTCCATAAACTTCAAAGGGTGTTATTTTCTGAACTTTTTTTATATAATTCTTATTTGTATTATTACTCATAACACAGACTTGGAACATTGTTTTTATTTTATCAAAGAGAATTAAAGTCTTATCATCATAAGTTCCACTTTTTGATTTCATTATAGTACTATCTAAATCAAATATAATAAGCTTTATTCCGTCATTTTGAAGTTTATCATAGTCAATATCAAAAATATCATTTTTTATTAAGTCAGCTTTAACAAACATTTTTAACTCCAATAGTTCGCCCAAGAGCGTATTTTATATTTTCATGTTTAATATTTTTATCAAATTCAAACCAAACGACATCATTAGTATTTGCAATATTTAAAACTTCATTTTTTTCTCCAGTAATGCCGGTAACTTTTAAATTTATGTTTTTATCAGGTAAAATAAGCTCAAATTCTTGATTTAAAATAACTTTATTTTTAATTTTTACCTGAACTTTATTGTCATTAATATCAAGTATTTCAAATAAAAAGTCAGCTCCTGCAAGCCCTTTTGAAATGTTATAGCTGTAACCGTTTGCAGTTTTATCTTCAGTAATAACAAAACCTGTTGTATATCCACGGTTTCCTATTTTTGCAAGTTCTTCTTTCAAATCCATATTAAGCTCAATTTTATTTTGGTTTAGACATCTGTCAATAGCACAGCGATATACTCTTGCAATTGAAGAAACATAATATAAGCTTTTTGTCCGACCTTCAATTTTTAACGAATCAATGTTTAAATCTATAATATTCTTTATATAATCAATTAAAGCTAGGTCTTTTGTTGAAAGTATATGCGACCCACGATTATCTTGAACGATTTCATAATATTCGTTTGGACGTGTTTCTTCAAGAAGTTTATAACTCCATCTGCAAGGTTGCGCACATTCTCCATGATTTGCACGACGCTCACCTTGTGTCATAAAATCAGACAAAAGACATCTGCCTGAGAAAGACATACATTGGGCTCCATGGATAAACATTTCAAGTTCAATATCTGGCACATTCGTACGTATATTTTCAACCTGTTTTAATGATAATTCGCGTGCAAGAATAACGCGGCTTGCACCAAGATCACGATAAAACTTGCAAGCTTCGGAATTTAAGGTATTTGTCTGTGTTGAAATGTGAAGATCAATATTATTTGTGTATTTTTTGACTATATTTAAAATGCCGACATCAGAAATAATAAATGCATCAGGCTGGCATTGAGCTATTTTTTCAATATCTGCTTCAAGTTTATTTATATCTTCATCAAATGCAAAAATATTTAAAGTTACATAACCTTTTTTTTGATTTTTATGTATTAAATCAATAACACTACTTAGGTTATCAATTGTAATTATTTCACCTTTTCTCATCTGACGCAGACTATAATCTTCAAGACCAAAATAAACAGCATCTGCGCCATATTTTATAGCATAATCAATTTTTTCTACATTGCCACCAGGCAACAATAACTCAGGCTTCATCTTTAACACACTTTCTATCAGGTTTAATAATCTGTATGTGTCTTGTTTCAGAAATATCCATACGTGCGCACATCAATTGTTCTTTAATATTGTCATCAATACTGCCTGAACAAGTTAATCTATCAACAAAACCATTGTTAAGCTTGACAGCTTTATCAAGTGCGCCTATATTTTCAAGAGTGTCTTTAATTAATGAAAAATCATAACCAAAACTTTGTTTGCAGTTATAAGTCAATATTTCACCTGTAGTTGCTACAATGGGTTCACCTTTATTTTCAAAATAAATCTTGAAAATGCTTTTTAAATCTTGAATTTCAGCTTGGCAGGTAGTAATCATTTGTTGAACTCTTAAATATCTTTCAAATAAATATTCAATATTATCAAGTTGTTTCAATTGCCAGTCATATTTTTTTTCATAAAGTTTTTTTAATTTAGGATAAACTTTAGCAAGTACTTCAGTATCACCCATGGCTCGATGTCGATTTTCAACAGATACCCCGAACCGTGCAGAAAGATTATCCAGATTTGGACACTCTTCATCGGGAAAAACTTCTTTATACAAAAACTGAGAATCAATACGGTGATTGACAAGTGGTTTATTTTTATGACGTAGGCTAGCTTCATTTAAAAATGAAAAATCAAATATTATATTATGTCCAATAATCGTATAGTCGCCTATAAAATTCAAAATATCATCAATAACATCTTTTTCAAACGGTTCATTTTCAACCATTTCTTCTGTTATACCATGAATTTGAATACTTGATTTTCGAATATGCTGTTGAGGATTTATTAAAGTTTCATACCTATCTACTTCTTTTCCATTTTCAAGTCGTATTGCAGCAAACTCAACAATCCGTTCTCTCTTATAATCTAGTCCTGTTGTTTCAATATCTAAAACTATTTCAACAGTTTTCTTTCTTGCCATTTATCCTCACTTTATAATATATACAAAAAATTTTAATATCATGATAACACAAAGATAACTAAACATAAAACTACCTGACTTTATTTTCATTGCCGTTTAATAATCGGACAATATTTTCACGATGCAGCCAGGATATATACAAAGCCCCGAGCAAACAATAAGCAATAAAGGCTAAGGGCTGCTTAAATAAATACATTAAAACTGGAGATAAGCATAAAGCAATAATTGAGGCAAGCGATACATACTTTGAAACATAAGCTGTAATTGACCAGATTACAGCAATAATAATTCCAACAGGGAAACAAAGCGCTAAAATAGTACCAACCCCTGAAGCTACTGACTTACCACCTTTAAATCCTAAAAAAATCGGTTTGCTATGTCCTATTAAAACGGCTATTGCCGCTAAAACAGGGGCAAGACCAATAGAGGAATATCTTGTAACAAACATAGTTGCCAAGATAACTGGAACCGCACCCTTTATTGCATCAAGAAGCATGACAATAAAAAACCATTTTTTGCCAAGCACGCGTTTGACATTCGTTGCACCTGTTGACCCCGAGCCTGTTTTGCGAATGTCTTGATTCGTTTTAGCTTTGACTATCAAGTATCCAGTTGGTATTGAACCTATAAGATAGGCAATTATTGTAAATAAAATTAATTTTATCATTTAAGACTCCTGAATAATATTATACTTTATTATTTTATTATAACATTATGCAGAAAGTCCAGCTTTCTAACCAGTACCAGTATAGAATCCTAATTCAATAGATTTTTTGAGTTTATTCACAGACATAAATTAACTAGGTATGATTTTACAGCAGGGTGATTCGCTCCTAATTTTTGAGTAATAGCTTCATTATTTCCTTTATAATAAGATGGTATAATCGTCTTACCACTTGCATTCACAATAGAAAAACCAGCATTCAAGATTGACGTAAAGCTTAATTCTGCTTGACTATTATTTGTTGTTATTGTGAATATGTTGTTTAAAATGTAGTAATTATAATTTGTTAATTTCGTTTAAAATCTGTGTTTTAGATTGTAAACCTGTAAGTCTTGTTTTTATTTTACCATCCTTAAACAGTATAAGTGTAGGTATAGAAACAATATTATATGTTCTTGCTATTTCAGAATTCGTATCCAGATTTACAGTACCAATTTTAACTTTACCTTCTAGTTCTTTGTTTAGTTCATCTACTATTGGAAGTTGTCTTTGACAAAAACCGCACCATGGGGACCAGAAGTCAACCAGTGTAACCCCGTTTGACTGAAATACTTCTTTATCAAAATTTATTTTGTTAAGTTCTAAAACCATCTTTTTACTCCTCTATTATTTGTTAATATATTGACATATTTTATTATTTTTTATAATGCTCATTGTGATAGTTTTTCTTAATAATTTTAAATAATTATAAAATAGTTAAATATAAGTTAAAGAAGTGTAGTTACAAATACAATATTAATACTTAAAATTATATCTATGTATAAAAAAATTTTTCTTATTTTTTATATGTTAACAAACCTTTGCTTTGCTCAACATCTAACAGGTGAAATAAGTTATGAAAATGTTGTAAATGAATTGATGGGCGCTTGGGAAGTTACTTCAATACAGACATATACATCTAATAAAGAATATAAAACATCCATTAATCTTGATTATTGGACTTTAGAGAAAAATGATACCATTATAACGCTTAAAAATCCTATTTCTAATGCTGTAGCTTCTATTACTATTGATGAAGTAAGTAATAAAACATTAAAATTTAAAAAGATTTCAAATGATGGTTTGGAAAAAGTTACAGAAACTCCAGTTATAACTTTAAATGGTGATACATTTATAGGTACAGATTCAATTTTAGTTGAAAAATACGACAATCTTGGAAATTTAATTGATAAGGCTGAAATGAAATTCAAACTTTATGGAATAAAAGTAAAAAATTAAAAATATTATTATAATCTAATATTAATATTTGAATTTTTTAAATCGTTTTTTAATTTAGGAATTGGCAATGTGTCAAAGTGAAATATTGAAGCGGCAAGAGCAGCATCGACATTGGTTTTATTAAATACATCAATAAAATGTTGAGAATTTTCACCTGCACCGCCTGAAGCTATAACCGGTATATTAATAGAAGAAGTAACAAGTTTTGTCATATTTATATCGAATCCATTTTGAGTTCCATCAGCATCCATTGAGGTTAATAAAATTTCGCCTGCTTTTAATTTTTCAACTTCAATTATCCAATCTGATAACTTTATACCTGTATTTTTTTTTCCTGCATTAATAAAAACATAATAATCATTATCTTCATATTTAGCATCAATTGCAACAACAATACATTGCGAACCAAAATATTTTGCAGATTGTTCAATAATCTCAGGAGTTTTAACTGCTTGAGAATTGATAGCTATTTTATCAGCTCCTGCTGTTAATAGTGTTTTTATATCCTCAATAGTTTTTATACCACCACCAACAGTAAAAGGTATAAATACATTTTTTGCTACTGCTTCAACCATATTAACTGTTGTTTTACGCTTATCATTTGTTGCAGTTATATCTAAAAATACAAGTTCATCGGCTTTTTCATCCGAGTATTTTTTTGCTAATTTTATTGGATCTCCTGCATATTTTAAATTTTCAAAATTTATACCTTTTACTGTTTGCCCGTCTTTTATATCAAGACATGGAATAATTCTTTTTGTAATCATTATTTTATTTCACCTCGATATATTGAATAGATAATTTCATCTTCAAGTTTTTTTGCTTCTTTATCATCTTCTGTATAATTTTGAATCATTATTGAAAATGCAATCAGATTATTATTTGCATCTAAAATATATCCTGATAAAGCACTTATACCGTTCAATGTTCCTGTTTTTGCCCAAATATTATCTCGAATATCAACAAATCTATTAGTTAAAGTCCCTTGATTGCCTTTTGCGAGATAGTTGCGAAAATTTAAATTGCTATTTTTTTCAAGTTGTATTAAAGCATCTGTAGTAAAGTCAGCTGTAATGAGGTCGTTTCTTGAAACACCTGAAGCATCTTCAAGTTTTAGCTGTCTATAATTTGGGTTTAAATTTAGTTTGTTTATATAAAAATCATAAAATGCAGTTTTACCATCTTCAAAAGTACCCAAATTTGTTTTTAATCTTTCTTTACCTGAAGTTTTAAATAAGGTTTCTGTTATTAAATTGTTACTATTTTTTAGTGCCAATGGATATAAAGCTGAAACGGATGTTGTATGACAGGCTGCCAATTTTGCATTGTACGGAGTATCTTTTATTTCATAATTATCATAATAATTAATATTTTCTTTTTTTAATAAATTATCAAGCTTTGCAATAAAATTTCTTTTGGGATTTAATACCGGAATTTTTATATTTTGATTATTTTTTATTGTACCTTCAAATATTATAAAATCATCGTTATATAAATTGCTGCGATAAAAATTAAAATTGTCATTTGCCCCTGTTTTTAAATTATTTATAAAGTTAATTTTGTATGCATTATTGTAGGTAATTTGTGGTTTTTGAGAATTTTGATTTATCGTAATATTCAAATTTATACAGTTTGAGTCAATATTATAAGAACTAAAATATGGTGTAAAGCAGTTAGTATTATCATCACTCATCCAGCCTGTGCCGCTTGTTTTGTCATCAAAGGCTTTTGAAACATCAAGATATATTTTATTTGGATTTTTGAATCCTGATTTTTTAGTTTGTTTTATTAAACTTTTTAAATTATCTATTGAAAAAAGCGGGTCACCTGACAATTTTATGTACCAGTTATTATCTTTATCAACAAAAATTTGGGTTTTATATTCATAATTATCTTTTAAAATATCAATTACACCTGCAATTGTAAGCAATTTTAAAGTTGAAGCAGGATGAAGCAAAGCTTGTGCAGT
>USEW01000081.1 GCA_900553845.1 uncultured bacterium | reverse complement strand
TACATAATATAAGATTTTAAAGTTGATAAAAAATTAATAAAGTTTAATCTTGATAACTACAATGTTCTATTTTTTGAACATAGTATTGATAGTGTTGATTTTGAGGATGCAAATTTAGATAATGTTGAAATAATTTCGGTTTTTACATCCTCTAATTTAGATGAGAGCATTTTATCTAAATTTGTCAATTTAAAATGTATAATACTTCGCTCAACAGGTTATAATAATGTTGATTTAGCCTATTGTAAAGAACACGGAATAAAAATATATAATGTGCCCTCTTATGGCGATAAAACTGTAGCAGAGTATGCATTTGGTATTCTATTGACTCTTATTCGTCATATAAATAAATCATTTATTGATATTAAAAATTGTAAAACATCAAATGATAAATATGTTGGGTTTGAGCTATACCAAAAAAAACTTGGAATTGTAGGGCTTGGAAAAATAGGGAAACACGTTGCAAGTATTGCAAATGGATTTGGAATGAAAATTTTTGCATATGATGTTAAATATGATGACAAATTTGTAGGCGATTATAATATTACAAAATCAAGCCTTGATGATATGTTAAAAACTTGTAATATTATTATTTTAACATTACCTTTAAATAACCATTCATATCATTTAATTAATAAAGAAAAATTTAATATAATGAAAGACAATATGACACTTGTCAATGTTTCTCGAGGAGAAATTATTGTTACTGAAGATTTATATAATGCATTGCTTGATAAAAAAATAGGATATTGTGCTTTAGATGTCCTAGAGTGTGAACAAAATATATGTCCAAAAGGGTATACTACAACATTAGAGTGCGAAGATTATGATTGTATGAAAAACACATTAATAAATCATAAAATTTTAAATTTAGATAATGTAATCGTTACCTCACATATTGGTTATAACACTTATGAAGCAATAGATAACATTCAGAACACAACAATTGAAAATATAAATAATTTTTTATCCAATAGTGAAGTAAATTTAATTTGTTAAAATTATTTTACATGATATTAAAAATATAGCAATTTTTCTTCATTTAAATACTTTATTATTATAATAGTAATAAAGTAGTAAATATAGAAAGATTTATATGACATTATTGGTTCAGAATTGTAATCCAACATTATTTAGACCATTAAATACAAGTTTTGTTAAAAGTGAAAAGAATAAATTTCGAAATAATGAAATTGTTTCAAAAATAGAGGAAAATGAAAGTAAACCAACAGTTAATAGTGATTTGGCTCGTGTATTATATAATATAAAAACTGAAGAATCAAATAAAGAATCACGTTGTTCCAATATTATTGAATGTAGTGATGAAATATCGTCTACATTTAAAGATTTCTTGGATAAATTTGGAAGTGAAATATCTGATACACTTGGTGAAGATATTCTTGACGAATTAAAACAAGTTTCAGGATTTACTGAAAATATGGTTAATGCATTTAAAAATATAAAAAAAGGAAAAGATGCAAGTGAAAAGATAGATAAAGCAATAAATTATGCAAAAAGTAGTAAGGATGTAATAAAAGCTGGTTCAATATTGGCTACAGGAATAGCAGGTGTTGTTGGTTCAGCAGCTTCATTACCAATAATAAGTTCAATTACCGTAGGATTGGCTGGTTTATCAACACTTGTTGTCATTTCATTATTAGCTTATAAATATTATAATATTTCGTCTAATAGTCAAGATAGTCAAGAAAAACAACATTATAAACAATTAGCACAAGCACTTGAAAAAATAGCCAATCAATATACAGATAAAATTACACAAAAATTGGAATCTAATCAAGATATAACAAAAGATGAAAAAATAGCTGCTTTGTCTTATTTAAAGTTAGCATCACTAGTTGAAAGTGCAACAAAAAATGTTCCTTTGACAAAAGTTAAAAATCATAAAAAATTTGAAAAATTAGCAACCCAATTTGACATGAATTCAGGTAACAATCGTATGTTAATTAATAATTATTTATGTAATAATATAGCAAACCCTGAGAGTATAATAAAATGGGTTACACAAAGTCAAAAGTAAGTTTTAATAGTTGACAAAAAATTAAATTTAATTAAAAATCTATATTAGGTTAGCTTAATATAGATTTTTTTATTTACAAATGCACAAAACCTACTTGCAACAATGTTTAAAACGGGAAAAGTTAATAAGATGGCCAAAAAGTGCTTTTCCATTAAAATTTTACCTGGCGCCATGCCGATGGTATCAATCTTCAAGTCAGGGTATTGATTATTTGGGGCTTGTTAAAGAAGCACTTGAAGTTTGGACACAGGTGTCAAATGGTGTAGTTTCGTTTGAATATGTAAATAGTTTGATGCAGTCGCAGGTAAATCTAGATTGGCAGCGGGTTGATAGAAAAGCTTTGGGGTATTGTACTTATAATTATGATAAATTAGGAAGATTATATTCTGCTGAAGTTCAAATAGGGCTGTCAGATGGTATATTACACAAAGAATATATGGCTAAAGAAGAGGTATTCCATACAATTTTACATGAAATAGGACATGCTTTGGGCTTGGGACATAGCATTTACAAAGAAGATATAATGTATTCACCGCATCAATATGGTGTAATTAATTTGTCAAATAATGATATAGCCACTTTAAATTGGATGTATCAAATACCAAATGCATTAACAATTGAAGAGGCTTGTCAAGCTTATAATGTAAGTGCATCAACGTTTGATGAACTTGTATTAAAGGTTGATAAAAATTCAAAACTTTCAAAAGAAGACAAACAAAAAATACAAGAACAAAAACATAAACAAAATGTTGAAGGCACAAAACACTTAATTGAAGAACATCAAAGGATAGGTGAGTTAAAAAAATATGTAATGGGACTTCAAAATATTCAAGTTTCAAATAATGTAAGTGAGTATATCCGAAAGAATATACGATAATAAAGTTTATTTTTTTAATATATAATTACGTGCGCAATTAAACATTGAGTCAATAAGCCCTTGATTATTTTTTACATTAAGCCCAACAGCATCATAAAGACTAATTAGTCTATTTTCCCATATTTGATACATTTGGTCATTACTTACATTTAAAACAGTACCAATCATATTTAATTCTTTCCAATCAAGTGGTATTGGAGTTGCACCACGAAGAATGTCAACTATTTCAACACGTTTTTTTCGCGGGAATGATTTTAAAAATTGTTGTGTTGACATATTTTTTTCTTTTAATTTATCTTTTAAAAATTGAGTACTTTCATCAATTAAAATGGGTTCTTGAGGTATTTTATATTCATCAAATTCCTCAGGCTCAACGTCCATAACACAGGCAATACGTTCAATAGTTGTCGAACGGCTTGAAAAAGGTATTGTATTATCAATTAAGTTATAAACATATGATAATGTTACACCTATCATTTCAGCAAAATCTTTTTTATGAATATCATTTTTTTCTAAAAATCTTTGAAGTTTTTCGCTACTTTTTAAGTTTACGATAGAACGTTCGTGCTTTTGTGTCATTATTTCCTCCCTTTATGAAAGCTTGATA
This sequence comes from uncultured bacterium, assembly GCA_900553845.1. Taxonomy (GTDB): domain Bacteria; phylum Cyanobacteriota; class Vampirovibrionia; order Gastranaerophilales; family Gastranaerophilaceae; genus UMGS1477. The sequence continues at coordinate 4,870 of USEW01000081.1, read as the reverse complement.
TATTTATAATATATTGTTAACTTTTTTTAACGTTTTTTTAATTAGTAAATTGGTTTATACTTATGGGATAATATTTATATATTAAAAAGAGGAAAAAATTAAATGAAATTGATAGCAGGTCTTGGAAATCCCGGGGATAAATATTTATTTACACGGCATAATATTGGTTTTATGGCTTTAGATTTCTTTCGGGAGTTAAATGATATTAATGAAAATTTTAAATTTGAAAATAAATTTAATGGCAATATAATAAAAACAAATATTAATAATGAATCAATAATATTATTAAAACCGTCAACTTTTATGAACCTATCAGGTGAATCAATAATGCGTGTTATTGATTTTTATAAAATTAAAATCGATGATATCTTGGTTATATATGATGACATATCTTTAAATTTAGGAACAATGCGTTTTCGCTCTTCAGGTTCAGATGGGGGACATAACGGGATTAAAAATATAATTAAAATCCTTGGAACAAATAAGTTTGATAGGTTAAAAATTGGTGTTGGGCCTCAGATGCCTTATCAAAAAAGCGAAAATTTTGTGCTTGGAAATTTTAATAGCGAGCAATTATCTAGTGTAAAAAAAGTTTGTAAAATTGCAAATGAGGCTATAATATATTATATTAAAACTAATATTAATGAAGCTCAAAACAAATTTAATGGGATTGTTGTAAATGAATGATGTTAATATTGATATTTTAAATACCAAAAAACTTTATCGGGAAATTTTTAATAATATACTTGATTCAATGCCCATGCTTTTTGAAAAACTTAAACCAACTTGCCAAAACTGTGAAAAAATTAATAGTTGTAAAATTAATAAAACTAATCCATTTCAAATATTTGATGAAAATTGTAAATTAAAACTTTGGCATAAAAATATTATAAATGCTTTAGAAAATGATTTATCAAAAGATATATTATATAAACTAAAAGAAATCGAAAAAGATAAGGAGTTATTTATTTGTAATCGCTGCACAATTTGTTGTAAGTTTGCAACAAGTGAATTTGATTATAGAACGTTAAAAGAAAAAGCACAAAATGGTGACAAGTTTGCTAAGCAATTTGTTAGTATTTTTGTTCCATATGATAATATTGATGAAGCAAAAAAAGCATATCCAGATTATGTAAAAATGCTTGAAAAAAATTTAGATGACATTGATAACGTTTATTTTTATTATTGTAAAAAATTAAATGAAAATGGATTGTGTTCAGATTATGAAAATAGACTACAAATATGTCGTGATTTTCCTAATAATCCTCTCGTTTTACTTCCAAAATGCTGTGGATATAAAGAATGGAAAGAAAAGCATCATATGGAAGCTCTTTTATCACATGCAACTATTGAGATTATAGACTTTTATATAAAAAAATTAAAAAAATTAATTTATTAATGAAGGTTAACGTTATGTTCAAAATAATTGACAGATTGAAAAATAAAATAAATAAACAATGTTATGATCAAACTAATAAAGTATATTTGATTGATAATAAAAAAGGCACTAAAAAATTGGTTAGAAGTAATGGAATTATAAAGGGATTATCAATTGAATTTTTAAATTCGAAAAATAATATAATTGAAATAGAAGAGCCATATTATTTCTGGAATACAAGAATTGTACTGAGAAATGATAATAATAAAATATACATAAAAGACTTAGTTTCAATTATATCAGCATATATTAATATGGGTGGTGGTGAATTTGAGGTAGGAAAAAATTTTCAATCTGTTTATAATAATAGATTTTATTTAGGTAGACAAAAAGTTCATATAGGAGATGATTGTCTATTTTCAAGATATATATGTTTTTATGCAAGTGATGGACATTTTATTTACGACTTAGAAACTAATAATTGTATAAATTTTTCAAATAACGAGAATATAATAAAAATAGGTAATAGAGTGTGGCTTGGTGATAGTGTTATGGTTCTGAAAAATTCAGAAATATTAAATGATTCAGTTGTAGGAGCTATGAGTTTAATAAATAAAAAATTTTGTGAAAGTAATGTTATTATTGCTGGCAATCCAGGTGAAATTGTTAAAAGAGGTATATATTGGAAGCCATAATAGTAAAAAAAGGAAGTTTAATTTAAACTTCCTTTTTTTATATTTTAATTAGAGACTGACTAAAATTAAGCGATAATTTTGTCAACAACACCAGCACCAACAGTACGTCCGCCTTCACGAATAGCGAATCTCATACCTTCTTCTATAGCAACTGGAGCGATAAGTTCAACTTCCATAACAACGTTATCACCAGGCATAACCATTTCACCTTCAAATTTAATAGAACCTGTAACGTCTGTTGTACGGATATAGAACTGTGGACGGTATCCAGGGAAGAATGGAGTATGACGACCACCTTCATCTTTTGTTAAAACGTATACGTTAGCTGTAAATTTAGTGTGTGGATGAATTGTTCCAGGTTTAGCAAGAACTTGACCACGTTCAATTTGTGTTTTATCAACACCACGAAGCAATGCACCAATATTATCACCAGCTATACCTTCATCAAGTTGTTTACGGAACATTTCAACACCTGTAACAACAGTTTTCTTGGTTTCGCCGAAACCAACGATTTCAACTTCTTCACCAACTTTTACTTTACCACGTTCTACACGACCTGTGGCAACTGTACCACGACCGGTGATAGAGAATACGTCTTCAACAGGCATCAAGAACGGTTTGTCTAAGTCACGTTCTGGAGTTGGGAAGTATGTATCAACTGCATCCATCAATTCCCAAATTTTATCAACCCATTTATCTTGTCCGCGGCCAATAGATGGATTAGCTTGTACTGCTTCTAAAGCTTTTAATGCTGAACCTTTAATGAATGGAATGTTATCACCATCAAATTCATAAGATGATAACAACTCACGAGCTTCCATTTCCACTAATTCAATAAGTTCTTCATCATCAACCATGTCACATTTGTTTAAGAACACAACTAATCTTGGAACACCAACCTGACGAGCAAGCAAGATGTGTTCACGTGTTTGAGGCATAGGTCCATCAGTTGCTGATATAACCAATATACCACCATCCATCTGAGCAGCACCTGTAATCATGTTTTTAACATAGTCTGCGTGTCCAGGACAGTCAACGTGTGCATAGTGTCTGTTTTCTGTTTCATATTCAACGTGTGCTGTTGATATGGTTATACCACGTGCCTTTTCTTCAGGAGCAGCATCGATTTCATCAAATTTTTTAGCTTGTGCTTGACCAACAGCAGCCATACAAGATGTAATTGCAGCTGTCAATGTTGTTTTACCGTGGTCAACGTGACCAACTGTCCCAATGTTAACGTGTGGTTTGTTACGTTCAAATTTTTCCCGTGCCATGAAATTAATCTCCTTTTCTTTATTATTTTCAGTACGATTATATCTATTTTTACTAATTATCCTCAGTTAAAATGCCTCTGACGAGATTTGAACTCGTGGCCTCTCCCTTACCAAGGGAGTGCGCTACCCCTGCGCTACAGAGGCACAGATTAAGCCTTTTCTTGAGAAAAGTTTGGGCAGAGGTGGATTCGAACCACCGTAGTCGTTAGACGGCAGATTTACAGTCTGCTCCCTTTAGCCACTCGGGCATCTACCCATTTAATTTTAATGTACAAAGCGAAAAGCCGGTGATAGGAGTTGAACCTACAACCTACGGTTTACAAAACCGTTGCTCTGCCATTGAGCTACACCGGCCCATACGACTTAACGCATATTAAAATAATATCTAAACCAATTATTTATGTCAAGCATTTTTTTATATTTTTTTCATCTTTTAATTCGTTACTATAACCCGTTAATTCTTCGATACTATTTGCCCAGCGTCTTAATATCTCCTCCTCTGGCAAATCAAAAGGAATTTCTTCGCCTATCTTGACACTTATTTTACCTTGAAATAATTTCCAATTATACTCTTCACACCCTGTTATTCCGACAGGTAATATATTTAACTTTAACATTTTTGCAAAAACGATAAATCCTTTATTTATATCTTTAATGGTTTTATCACGTCGTATACCACCTTGTGGAAATATGCCCAAATTCCATTTTGCTTTTGAAACATCCAGAACTGTCTTTATTGTTGAAACTTCAGGATTTTCACGATTTACGGCAAATGCTCCTAACCAGGATAGTCTTTTGGCAAACCATTTTGAACTTTCAAAAAGTTCTTTCTTTGCCATATAGGCTATATTGATTCCTGTTATATTAGATAGTAGCAAAGGGTCAAAATAGGATATATGATTTGCTGCGACTATATATCGTGAATTTTTCTTTATATTTTTTTGTCCTTCAAATTTAAATCTATAAAAGAAATTAAAAATCAAACGATACAAAAATACCGCATATTTCTGGTATAAAGTTGTTAAAAAATTGTAATCTTTTGCATACTTGCGTGCATAATTTTTTTCTTTTTTATTTTTCATTCCTTATTCCTCGGAGTATATTTAGTACCCGTCAATTTTGAAATAGTATCTCCCCATTGGTCAACCATTTCATCAATATTGTTGCTATATGGTATTAACTTACCTATTTTCAATATTATTTTACTTTTAAATGGATGTCGTGATTTTTCATCAGCACCTATTATTGCTACTGGTAGTATATCACATTTTGTTGCTTTTGCCAAAGTCGCAAAACCTCTTGTGATATTTGAAAATTCTTCTTTTTGTTGTCGTGTTCCTTGTGGGAAAAAACCAAGTGTCCAATTAGTATTTTTAATTGATAAAGCTGTTTTTATCGTCGAAACTCCAAGTTTATCTCTATCAACAGCAAATGCTCCTAAAAAATCCATATAAAGACGTGACCAAAATCCTTCAAAAAGTTCTTTCTTTCCACAAAAATACGCTTCCAGTGTGGAAAGCAAC